>JAAURV010000359.1 GCA_012032065.1 Hyphomicrobiales bacterium | reverse complement strand
CGGTGCTCGATGTGGCAGGCCTTGGCCGCGCCCGCGGGAATACGCAAGGACACCGTGCGGTTGTTGATGCCCCAGCTCGCGGACACCGGCGCATAGGAGTTGCGGCGGAAGCGGCGGTAGGAGTTGGCGTTGGGTGCGAAGATCAGCATCGATTCCGCCATCGCCGCCTTGAGGCCGCCCAACGAATGCAGCAGCAGCTCGTTCTTCAGAGGGTCTTCGGCAGCGAAGAGATTGTTGCCCGCTTCGCCGGCAAGCGACACGTGGATATGCATGCCGGAGCCGGTCCATTCCGAATAGGGTTTGGCCATGAAGGTGGCGGCAAGGCCGTGCTTTTCGGCGCAGGCCTTGATCAGGCGCTTCAGCATCACGCCTTCGTCGCAGGCATCCATCACATCGCTGCGGTGACGCAGCACGATTTCCATTTGTCCCGGCGCATATTCCGAGATCAACGTTTTCGCGGGCAAGTCCTGAATCTCGCACCAGGCATAGAGATCCTTGAAGAAGGGCGCGAAATCGTCCGTGTCCTGAAGATGGTAAGCCTGATAATGCTGCGGCCGCGCCTCGTTGATGAGCGATTTGGGCGCCATGGGCCTGCCGGCAAGCGCGGACTCGCGATCCATCAGGAAAAACTCGAGCTCAACCGCGCCCACGGGAGTCATCTTCAATTCGCTCGTGAAGCGGGTGACGATCTTTTCCAATGCATTGCGCGGATCGGCATAATGCGGCGTGCCGTCGAGATCGTGCACCGCGGCTGTATACTGCGCGGTTTTCTCCATCCACGGCACGCGCACGAAGGTGCCGGGGATCGGCCACATCAGCATGTCGCGGTCGCCTTCGTCGAAGACGAGGCCGGTTTCGGGCACGTCCTGGCCCGTCACATCGAGGACCAATGCCGAGATCGGCATGAAGCGCCCGTCCTTCCAGGCAGGCGCCACTTCGTCGCGGCGCAGAACCTTGCCACGGGCGACGCCGCACAGATCGGTCCACACGACCTGAACGGTTTCGATATCGGGATTGGCATCGAGAAACGCCTGGGCTTCAGCCTCACGGCGGGGAAATACGAGAGCCATAACTCTTTACTCCGTGTCAGCTCCTCAGTTCCGTCACACAGCGGTCAAGTCCGTCGATCAGGGTCTGGACATGCACTTCAGTGGTGGACGGCGAGATGAGCATCATGTTGTGGAAGGGCGTGATCACCACGCCCCGGTTCAGAAGAAAGTGATGCACGGCTTCGTCGATTGCGCCGTGGATCGCCTTGGCTGCCTCGCCGCCGTTTCTCGGCCGCGTGGGGCAGCACATGAACTCGACACGCGCTCCAACCCGGACCACGTGCCAATCCACGCCATGTTTGATGATGACATCCGCGATACCCTTCTCGAGCTTCTTGGCGAGCGCGATCAGGGCTGCGAAAGCCTCCCGTGTGACATAGGTTTCGAGAACGCTGCGCATCAGCGCCAATTGGATGCGCGAGCCGGAAAGGGTGGTGCCAATGCCGGAATGGCCTGGCGTTCGGGTTTCGAGGAACTTGCGGATGCGTTCCGCGGCATCGGACGAGAAACCATAGACCGCCGCGGGAATGCCGCCGGCGATCGGCTTGCCCATCACCATGGCGTCGGGCTTCAAGCCGATCTCGCCGGAATAACCGCCGGGGCCGGACGAAATGCAATGTGTCTCGTCCATGATCAAAAGCGTGCCGGCCTTTTCCGTCAGTATACGGAGCTTTTCGAGAAAACCATCCTCCGGCAGCACCATGCCGACATTTGTCATCACTGGTTCGGCGAGAACGCAGGCGACATCGCGAGGCGCGAGCGCGGCTTCCAGCGCCGCCACATCGTTGAACTCGACGACCTTGGTCAACTCGGACAAATCGCGCGGCTCGCCGATCAATGCCGGATCGGCTTCCGGCCTACCGCGGTCGATAGTCACATAGGTCTCGTCCACGGCGCCGTGATAGCAGCGGTTGAACACCAGAATCTTCTTGCGTCCGGTGATGGCGCGGCACCAGCGCAGCACTGCGCGGTTGGCGTCGGACGCCGTGGCGGTCACCTGCCAGAAGGGCAATCCAAAACGATCCTCAAGCAGTTCGCCGACCACCGCTGCATCGGGCGAGGGCAGCATGGTGGTGAAGCCGTTCGCGGCTTCTCGCGCCAGTGTCTCCGCCACGGGCTTCGGCGAATGGCCGAACATCGCTCCCGTATCGCCCAAGCAGAAGTCGATGTAGCCATGTCCGTCCGCGTCGGTCAGATCAACGCCTTGCGCCTTCTCGATGAAGAGCGGGAAGGGCGTTCCCCAGTCCACCATCCAATGCATGGGGACGCCGTGCAGCCAGTTCCGGGCCGCCTTTTCCGAAAGTGAATGAGAATTCGGGTTGCGCTGGGTGAAAAGGGCATTCTCACGGGCCAGCATGGCCTTGACGGACGCTTCGGCAATCGGTCGCGCCACGATATTCCTATATTTCTGTTGGCGATAACCATGTCTAGCACGGGGGGGAGGGCCAGCTTCAACCCCCATGGCTATTGTCTCCGTAATCTGATTACGTGACGTCGTGGATACGAGAGGGGTCATGTCGCGCACTGTCTTTGTCAATGGAGCCTATCTTCCTGAAAACGAAGGGAAAATTTCGATTTTTGATCGAGGTTTCCTGTTCGCCGACGGGGGTTTATGAGGTCTCCACGGTGATCGGCGGGAAGATGTTCGATTTCGGCTTGCACATGGAGCGGCTTGGCCGCTCCCTGTCCGAAATCGACATGGACTGGCCGATGAGCAAGGACGAGATCGAGGCCATGCACCGCGAGTTGATCAAGCGGAACAAGCTCGATCAGGGCATGGTCTACATGCAAGTGACGCGCGGCGTCGCCGAACGCGACTTCAAGTTTCCGAAGGATACGAAGCCCTCCATCGTCGCCTTCACGCAAGCCAAGAACGTGGTCGAGAGCGAGGACGCGAAGACAGGCGTCAGCGTCATCACCATCCCCGATCTCCGCTGGGCGCGCCGCGACATCAAATCGCTGATGCTGCTCGCGCCCGTCCTCGGCAAGCAGGCGGCGCATGAAGCAGGCGCCTTCGAGGCCTGGATGGTCGAAGCCGATGGCGAGGTGACCGAGGGCACGTCGTCAAACGCCTACATCGTGCGCCGGAACAAGATTTACACGCGGCATGTGACGAACGCCATTCTTGCCGGCTGCACGCGGCGCGCCTGATCAAGCTTCGAAAGAAGACGGGACG
>JAAURV010000039.1 GCA_012032065.1 Hyphomicrobiales bacterium | reverse complement strand
TCTCCGCTCATGGGATCAGGACGACTTGGGTTCGTTGTCGTCGATGGCCACGCTAAAGGCGCCGGACTTGATGGCCGCTTCCTTCTCCGCGACCTTCGCCTTCACTTCGGCCGGCACCTTGCCATCGAAGGTGCCGAGCGGCGCCATCGAGCAACCCCCTGCTTTCATGAAGGAATACTGGCCATAGTCATCGGCCTTGAAGCTCCCCGCCTTAACCGCCGCGATCGCCGCATCGAGGGTGGGCTCGAAGTGCCAAAGCGCTGATGCAACAACGGTTTCCGGATAATCGGCCTGCGTATCGATGACATTGCCGACCGCCAGAATGCCCTTCTCCTTCGCCGCATCGGACACGCCGAAACGCTCGGCATAGAGCAGGTCGGCACCCGCGTCGATCTGGGCGAGCGCGGTTTCCTTGGCCTTGGGCGGATCGAACCAGGAGCCGATGAAGGCCACCTGGAACTTCGCATCCGCGCGGGATTCCTTCACTCCCGCCATGAAGGCATTCATCAGCCGGTTCACTTCCGGGATCGGGTAGCCGCCGACCATGCCGATGCTGCCGGACTTGGTCATGGCCCCCGCAATGATGCCGGTCAGATACGAGGCATCCTGTATGTAGTTGTCGAACACCGCGAAATTCGGCGCCGCTGCATCGGGCTTGAAGGACGAGCCGATCAGAAAGGCGCGGTCGGGATAGTCCTTCGCCACCGCGCGCGCCGCATCCTCCACCGCGAAAGCCTCGCCCACGATAAGCTGCTGGCCCGCCTCGCAATATTCGCGCATGACGCGCTCATAGTCGGTGTTGGAGACTTTTTCGGAAAACACATACTCGATGTCGCCTCGCTCTTTTGCGGCGTTGGCGGCCTTGTGGATGCGGCTGACCCACTGCTGCTCCACGGGAACCGTATAGATCGCCGCCGTCTTGATCGGGCTTTGCGCGGCGGCGAACTGCGGTAGTGCGCCCGCGAAGGGCAGTGCCGCCGAGTAGCCCAGCAATTGCCTGCGGGACAGGCGGAAGATGTTGTGTGCCATGTGGTTTTCTCCTGACGCTTGATGATGCCCCTGTGGCCCGCGATACTTGCACCGCCGTTAACTCTTGTCCACACAGGGGCAATTTCTCCACAGGCAATGTTGCGCGGAAACCTGCGCCGGGCGATGATCGCGCCTCGCGTCGAAAGAGGCCCGCCATGTTGTCGGAAACAGACAAGAAGTTCCTGAGGATCGCCTACGAGGAAGCCAAAGCCGGCTTCGACGAAGGCGGCTGCCCGATAGGCTCGGTGCTGGCGCGGGGCGAAACCCTGGTCTCGCAAGGAAGAAACCAGCGCGTTCAGGGCGGAGACCCGATTGCGCACGGCGAGATGGATGCGCTCCGCAAAGCCGGCCGCCAGAAGACCTATCGCGATACAACGCTTTACACTTCGCTCAGCCCCTGCATGATGTGCACCGGAACGATTATCCAGTTCGGCATCCCGCGCATCGTGGTGGGCGAGAACCAGACCTTCGGCGGCAACGAGTCATTGCTCCGCGAACGCGGCGTCGAAGTGGTGATCGCCAACGACCCCGATTGCATCGCGCTGATGACCCGCTTCATCAGGGAGAAGCCGGAGCTTTGGGCGGAAGATATCGCCGAGGAGTGAGGCCGAGTTGACATCGCATGACGTCGGGGCAATTCTCCCGGTTCATGCGCGCTTTCCTGATCTCCTTTTGACCTCGCTTCTCCTCGTGTCGCCAGTCCAGGCCGAAGAGAAAATCGGCGACAAGGTGATCAAGTTCGACGCCCGCGATCCCGAAATGAACGCCGCAATCATGAAGGCGAGGGAAGCGCTACCGGGTTTCTGGCAGAAGTTCGCACAACCGGGACCGGGCGAAAACGAGTTCTACCTCAAGGTGATGATCGTCGAGGACGGCGGCAGCGAGCATTTCTGGTGCGGCGCGATTAGGGGCAACGCCGCGGCCGCCACCTGCATCATCGCCAACAAGCCGATGTTCGTCACGAGCGTGAAGTTCGGCGAACGCGTGACCGTGAACCCGGACAACATTTCGGACTGGAAGTACAATCTCAACGGCAAGATCAAAGGCGGCGAAACCATCCGCGTGATGATCGGAAGGATGCCGGAGGAGGAACGGGCGAAGTATCGGGAATTGTTAGTCGGGGGAGTAGAGGGCTATCAAAAATAGCATCGATCTGTCCTGTTTCACTATCCTTGATCTGCGGACCAGCTTTGCCTCAGTCTTACGCAAGTGAGATGGACTCGCAAAAAGAGGTAGATGCAAGGAGAATGTCAGCGCCTCCGCACTGGGGGCCGTGGGACGCGGTGATAACTCAGACAAGGGCAAGAAGGTGCTGCGCAACGGTAGGTGATCGAAGAAATCTTCGACGCAATCCGGGATGGCGCCCGAAGTGCGGAAGACCGAAGCTGCAAGATTCAGATCCGAAACTACCTGCGCAACTTCCAGCCATATGGGATGCGGCTCAGGCAACGCGCATAGTAGCCGGTGTCGACACCCGATTGTTCATTCGACTTCATCATGAACCTTCGCATGCTCTCGCACTCGGCTTGCGTCTTGAACGCCGAGACATTATCGGGGCTGCCATAGCCTTTCGAACGGAGATACCAGTATTTCTGCTTCGTTCTCGCGGCGGCCATTGCACCGTTACCGGTTGCAGAAAGTGCGAGCAGGAAAACCACGCCGCGCCGGTTCATGATGTCATCTCTGATAGCTGATCATTTGTTGATTGCGCGTCATAGTGTTCAAGGTTGCATGATTATCGGGAGGCATCAAGATCGGCCAGGCGAAAACGGGCTGCCGACGGACGGGGATGATTAGGGCTTCGCGCTCTCGGTTGAAGCCATTCCCCAAAAATCCTCATGCTGAGGTGCCCTCCGCAGGAGGGCTTCGAAGCATGTGCCGCAAGCGATGAACTCTCCGCCCGGACTCGCGGCCGTGCTTCGAGGCATCGCGTTCCGCGATGCACCTCAGCACGAGGTTTGAGTGGTTGATCCGCCTTCTGAAGGACGTTTCGATGGGTGGCCAAGATTCCCCTCAATCAAACGCGTTCCTTGCCTTGCACCAGAAGTGGCGGTTGTTGCGCAGGTTGCGGAGGTTTGGTCTTCGGCCTTCGAAGAGGTCGAGGAGTTCGAGGTCCTTCACCATCTGCCCGCAGATGCGGAAGCCCACTTCGCGGTAGGCTTCGAATTGTTCTTCGTCGAAGAACTGGTCGCCGGTCGACTGGTTGGGGAATTGCGGGTTGGCGCCGGCATAGCCCTTGGCGCGGATGTCGAGGTCCTTGATCAGCGACGATTTGAGATAAATGACGATGCCTTGCCTGGGCCAGCCTTTGCCGCCGCGCTTGCCGTAGTCGATGCGGGCAACGAAATAGCCGCGCTCGGCGAATTCCGCGCTCTTGGGATAGTCGGTGTTCTTCGACGAGGTGATGAGCTGCGCCGGGCTTGAGGTTTCAATTTTCGGCGGCGAGCCGTGGCGCACTTGCATGTCGAGATGGATGCGGGCGCCGAAATCCTCGCCGATCCGCTGAATGGCGGTGACGAAATCGGCGTAGGAAGAGGCGTTGTCCTGGCCCCCATCGCAAACGATGATGAGGCCGCAGCGCCGCCGCACCAGTTCGTAAAGCGCCAGATTTTCGAAATGCCCGCCATCGGCAAGCTCGATCCATTTCGAGTCCTCGCGGTAGCCTTTCGAAAAAGCGTTGCCGAGCGCATACACGCCGCCGGGCCAAAAATGGTTGGGACGCTTCGGCAAGAGCCAGCTCCTCTTTCCCATCTTCGGGTTCGGCACCCAGTAACCGAGCCTTACATTGAGAAGGCTCATGACGAGGGAAACGAAGGCATTGCGGGTGAGACCGCGCCCGCCCGCACCTCCACGCGGATTTGCAGCAGCGCCTGAGATCGCCATTGCCGAGGCGAGAGAGAGGGCATCGAAATCGGTATCTGCGGGGTGATACCAGCCTGTGGCGGAGGAGCCGAAGAACAACGGGCTCAGAATGAAATTGTCCCCGCCGCGCAGCCGGTAGTGACGGGTGGGCGAATTCGGAATGACAAGATTGGTGTTGACGATGTGATAGGGGCCACGCAACGCTCTGTCCCCATTCGCGGCAGGTGGCCAGGCTTTGGAGATTTCGAAATCGTTGGCGCGCCGCGACGGCGCATTTCCGAACGCGGGCGCCGCTTTGTCAGGCCTCCACGACGACGCGAAGTCTGGCATGAAGGCTTCCATCAGCCGGTCGCGGTAGAAGCGGTGCAGACCGATATAGTTGGTGTTGACGAACCAGCCGAGAATCAGGGCGAAGAATATGGCGGCGCCGAGCAGCGCGCGTTTCGTGGCGCTGACGCCATCTCCCA
Source organism: Hyphomicrobiales bacterium (assembly GCA_012032065.1). Lineage (GTDB taxonomy): Bacteria > Pseudomonadota > Alphaproteobacteria > Rhizobiales > Aestuariivirgaceae > Aestuariivirga. The sequence goes on along the minus strand of JAAURV010000039.1, from coordinate 10,834 downwards.
TTCCGTCGCTGGCGAGGCTGTAACCGACGAGGAGCACACTGTAGCAGATGATGATGGCGCCGGCGATGACGAAGAGCGATGTCCAGCGCCCGTGCCCCGCAAAGCGGCCATAGAGATTGCCGCCGGCCGCAAGCAAGAGGCCCAACGCCGTACCTGTGCCGCCGACGCGGTAGCCGATATAGCTGTGAACTAAGGGCAGCGATCCCACCACGACAAGCAGGAGGCTGATGAACAGAAACATGCCGAAGTTCTTCTCGAACAGGCGCCGCGCGGCATAATAGAAGTAGTCGACAGTGATGCTGAGCTGGCCTGCCGGCGCGCCATCTTCGTCGGCGGGCGTTCGGCGCTCGCCAAACCGCTCGTGCCGCATGAAATAGCGGATGAGCATGCTGACGAGATAGTAGGCGAAGGAGATGCATCCTGCGGCGAAGAAGAATTGAAGCCATAACGACAGGCGGGGGCGATCGTAAATGGCCGCGATGGCCGCGCCGAGCAGTAGAGCCGTCAAGATGGCACACACCGCGAAGATGCCGGTTACATCCTTCGGGCTCAGCCAATTCGGACGGCCTTTCTTTCCGGTGATCGCCAGGACGATCACCGTGGTGATCACCAGCGCCAATACAATACCAACACCCTTGACCAGGCGATCGGCTAGCCCCGCGGTCATGTCCAGACCAGGCAGCAGCGTACGCTTGTCCGCGAACATCGGCTCGATGACAGGGTGCAGCCACCAGACGGTGAAACCCGCAAGCGCTATGCCCAACACGCCTGTTAGCCCCACGAGCAGCCAACTGTACCAGCGCCTGCCCGGCGGCGGATTGTAGTTGGAGGCGCCCGGCGGCGGATGGCTTGTCCAGGAGAGCAGCGAATGGCCGAGGCTTCCGAGGACGAAGAGCGCGAAGATGAAGATTGCCGCGAGGATCATGAACAGGAAGAAGGCTGGCACGGTCTGGTTCAACTCGATCTGCCCGCGTGAACCGACAACAGTAGCGGCTTCGATGAGGAGATCGGGCGCCACCATGCGCACCATCCACGGCAGTCCTTGCATGAAATTCTGCTGTCCGACCCACAGGAAGACCAGCATCACCAGCGCCGTGATCGGAATCCATACGACGAGATTGAGGAAGATCGCGCGGATCAAAATGGCGAGGCCCGACCAGATGGTGATGTGGCGGCTGGGCGTCAGGTATGTGCCCTGAGTGCGTAAATACTGCAAAGGCGGGCGCGGCTCGTCCCCGTCCTCCGGTTCGGCGGGATCGAGCGTGCCGAATGGAAAATTCTTCTCTGTGTCGAAGGTTTTCTCCGCGCCATGGTTTCCCCTGAGCCACCAGGTGAGCGCCGATCCGATGAACCCGCCGCCGGAAACTGTCGAGAGATAGTCGACATGTTTCAGGAGGCCGGCGCCCGCAAGCCTCTGCATTACGCCGAGCGAGACGGTGGCCGAACGGATGCCGCCGCCGGAAAGCGCGAGGCCGATGGAGTATGATTCCTTACTGCCTTTGCCGTACACGGACTTTTCGAGCTCGGCGATGTCATCACGCACCGCGCCTACGGCCAGCATTTCATCGCGCAGCATATTGTCGTCGGGATGCGTTAGGCCGGGAACGGGAAATTTGGGCGCCAAGCTCATGTCCATTCCCTCACAGCGTTTTCAGATATTCGATGAGCTGGCGCTTCTCGGTTTCGCCAAGCCAGGCGCCGTAGTCGTGACCCTGATTGCCGTCGCCGGGCACGCGCGAATTCTGGAGCCAGATCGAGGGACAGGCGGCACTTTCCTCGGCGCCCACGAAGCCGCGATGCAGATTGTGCGGCGGAAGCAGCACTTCTTCGCGTTCGGTCTCGCCCCGCGCGCCCTTCTTCCGCGCCTCGCGGTAGCCGACGACGGTTTTCTGCCGCTCGGCCAACGGTTCGGTTTTCGCGAAGCGCGATACGAAGCCCATGTTCTCGTCATCGTAGAGATCGCAGCCGCGCCAGAAATAGGGGCTCCGCTCCGAAGGCGGCGTGAGCAGTTCTTTCATGTTGGCGATGCCGCCATTGTGCATGTATGGCGCTTTCAACCACAGCCCCGTGAGCGGGGTCGCCACATAACCGATGTTCTTCACCATGTGACGCCGGTTGACGCCGATCTCCTCGGCGACCCGGTTGGCGCCGTCGGCATCTTCCTGCGCCCAGGTGTCGAAGCGGGTGCGGTCGGTGCCGATGGCTTCGATGGGCACCGCCTTGCCGTACCAGCGGCCTCCCGCCTCATGGCAGTCGGCGCATTCGCGCCGGTAAAGCGCGGCACCCGCGCGCGCGTCATCCTGGTTCACGGTGGCAAGCAGCGGATAGGGCGGCGGCTTCTTGCCCTGCAGATAGGCGCGTATCTCCTTCATCTGCTTTTCGAAATGCGGCCCCGGAGGAGCGCCCAGCCCCAGGGCCGAATCCATGATGACGGCCAGGGGATCGAGCGTTTCGCCGCCGAAGTTCAGCGCATGCGGGCCACGCGTGGATTTCTTTTCGTCGACCGAAACGAAATCCGCCTCGCGCGACGACAGATCCCAGATCGCCGGGAAGTCCGCGTTGCCGGTGGTCATGTCCTTGCGGCGGTCGGCGTTCAGAAGGAAGAATTTGGTGAGGTTCATCGGGTCGTCGCGTCCCGGTCCCCAATCGGGCCGCTTGACGCCCGGCGCGATCTCGCTGTCGGCCCAGGAGAAGCCGTCGATCTGATCCTGGATGCGCATTTTGACGACGGGGATCAGAAGCGCATAGATCGCCCAGTCGTCGAGACCCAGATCGAACTCGCGCTTGATCTCCTGCCACATGCCCTTGAGCGAGAAGTCTTCGTCCTTGATCGCGCAGGCAAGGAAGCGCAGGAACTCCTGCGAATGCGTAGTATGCGAGGGGCCCGCGGGAACGATCGTGGGCTTGTCGGCGATGCTCATGCGATAGCTCGCCGCGTGGCAAACGGCGCAAGTCTGCGTCACGCGCTCGAAGCCCAGTCTGCGCTTCGAGAAACCGACGGGAAGCTCGCGCCCCTCCTCCCAAGGAATCCCAAGCGCGCGGTAGCCGCCAACACCGCCGCCCGGCAGGCATTGCGGGAAGACCCGCGGCATGACGTAAAAGATGGGATAAGGAATGCCGCGGTCGTTCTCCGCATTCATCGAGCCGTACTTGAATTGCTCCTCGGCGATGTTCTGGCGGCATGCCTTGTGGGGCGCGGAACCCTTCTCGAGGTCGCCGCACACATCCTGTGGCTCGGGATTGAAGAATTTGTAGTTGGTGTAGCCAAAGCCAGCGAAGGCGATCGCCACGAGCAGAAACGGGCTTCCCACAATCCGGCAGAGCGCGGACTTGATGCGCGCGAGCCAGCCTTTTTCAGGTTGCGAATGCGAGGACTGGGGGGCGGCCATGATGATCTCCCTCAGAAGGTCTTGAGGTATTCGATAAGCGCGTATTTGTCGGCGTCGGAAAGCTTCGTCCCGTATTCGTGCCCGGCATTGCCGTTGCCCTTGCAGCTGACCGCGTCGCAAGTCCCGCGATTGTCCGGCTTGAACGCGCCGCACCCGGCTTCGCCCGCGGCATTCACGGCGTAACAGAAGAGCGACTTCTTGAGATCGTCCGACAACTCGGACGGCGCGGAGACGAAGCCGAGCTTCACGGGATCGTAGACATCGTAACCGCGATAGAAGGCAACCGGGCGCTTGCTGGCAGGCTGCAACAGATCCCACATAGTCGGCACGGAGCCATTGTGCAGATACGGAGCGCGCAGCCAAACGCCATCGAGCGGCGCGTTGGCATAACCGTTGGTCTTGCGGAAATTCTGAAATCGCTCGGATGAATCGCTTGCGTAGAGCGCGCCCTGATTGATCAAGAGATCGCGCGTGTAGTTGTCGAGGCGATGGCGGTCCGTCCCGATGTATCGGATATCGGTGACCTGGCCCACGAAACGTCCGGTGAAATCGCGCCCCGATGGGCCATGGCAGCGGGCGCAGTAATTCATGTAGACGCCCTTGCCCTGCTCCGCTTTCGCCTTGTCGATTGAACCCGCGCCAAAGATGCTTTCGAAGGAAGGAGGCTCGGCGGTGTCCAGATAGTCCGCGAAACTCTTGACCGACTCGCGGTCGAGCGTCGGAAAAGTGGCGCCGGTGCCGAAGGCGGCTGAGCGGTTGCGCTCCTCCACCATGTTGTTGTTGCCATCCCAATGCAGCCACATGCTGCGCTTCGGGTTCTGCATCCAAACCGATGGGAAATCGACAACGCCAATGCGCTCGTTGGGCGGAATCAGCTCGTGCGGCCAGTTCATCAGCGCCTTGGCGGGCGAAAAGGTGTCGAACCGGCCTGGGCCGAAAGCCGGCTCGTACAAAGTGAACTCGAACCGCCTGGAAATGCCGCCGACCAGATCGCGCATCATGTCGATGACGGCGATGCGGACCGCCATCCGGTTAATGAAATCGAGTTCGATGTTGTTGTCGTCGATGGTTCTCAGAATGTCGTCGGCGTTGAAGCGCGGGTCTTTGGCTGCCGCGGTCAGAAAGTTTTGAAATGCTTCGAGATCGACGGTGTTCGACGGCATGCCGGCGATATAGTGCTTTTCCCCCTTCTCGCTCGCCCGCACCGCGCCGACGTGACAGCCCGCGCAATTGAGGAAGATGCGGTCCATCCCCATGTGATTGCGAACCGACGTGCCGACCGCGCGTTTATGGCGCGGCTTCTCCTTCCCGTCTTCGTAGTCCCTCTCGTCGATGATGAATCCGAACGCCGTCCAGCCAAGCTCTTCCTTGCCCTTCGGCAGTTTGTCCCTGAAGAGGATCGGCAGCGCATCCCAGATCGCTAGCGGAATGCCGAAGTTTTTCTCGCCGCCCGTCGAGCCGTACTTGAATTGCAGCACATCGTCGCGGAACATCTGCGCTTCATCGCGCGTGAACCGCCACAGCGAATACGCGGCAAGCACAACAAGCAAGGCAATGAGACCCCAGACCCACCAACGGCGGCGCGAAGGAACTGATTGCGCGGTGCCGCTCATTGCACCGCTTCCCCGCTCTTTGGCAACCCGGCAAGCGCTTGCTTGAACAGGGCTTCGAGCGATTGGCGGTTGGGAATCGAGCCATCGAGCACCGCCACGCGGCCGCTGCCTTCGGCAATTTGCACGAGCCGCTTCGCCAACGCTTCATCCTGACCCGCCGGCAGCTGTCGCTTGAGCGAGGCGATAGCCGCGGGCGAAATCAGATCGGAGATGAGGAGCACGGCCGCGCGCGGGCCGCCCGGTCCCGACGGCCAATGCATGGTGTCGCCGCGTGGCGTTTCGGGATCGAGCACGCCTGTGGTTTCGATAGCTGCATCCTCCGCCGTCCCGGCCGCCACGAGCGTCAGAGGATCGTGATCCGGTAGTCTGACGGAAGGCAGGGACAGGCCATTCGGATAGGCGGCCGCCAGTTCCGTCATGAAGGACGTGTCGCTTGCCGCGTAAGTCTGCGGTTCCGTGGCGAGCCGGTAACGCAGCGTTTCGCCCAGCAACGATGCGCGGCAGGCGCGGCTGACACACCCTTGCTGCCAGAGATTGGCCGCGGCCTGCAGCCGGGAGGCGCGGCGCACCGCGCTGTTGATTTGCTCGACGTCGTCGAAGTTCTGGCGGACGGCAAGACCCTGGAACGACTCGCCAAGCTTCGCGGCGACTTCCGGGTTGGCGTTGCTCTCGCTCCAGGGCGATACGGCGAAGATCGGCTGCGTGCCCTGATGACACGCGCCGCAGCCTTCGTCCGTCAGTTTTTGCAACGACCCGGGCTTTCCTGCTTCGTAGCCTGTCACTTCCTGAAACACGAAGCGGCCCTCGCTCTCGTCGAAAGCGATGATTTCGATCGAGCCCGAGGCAGGTTGATAGCCGAGAAACAGGCGGCTGCGCACATCCATGGCGCCGCCGCCATCGGAGAGGAAGGCCACGATGATGCGGGGGCTCGCGAAGTAATCGGGATGTGCTGCGCGCCGCTGCAATGAGCGGCCAAGCGGAATGAAGGCCGTGCCGATTTCCGCGTTGCCCGTCTTTTGTTTCAACTCGTCAAGCAATGCCGCGAAGGGCGTGGGCAACTGCACCTGCCCCTGCTTGGTGGGATAGAGCGCTTCGAAAACGCTTTCGCCGGCGGCCGGAGCCGCCGCGAATGTGAATGCCGCGAGCGCAAGCGCGCTAGTTCGCGGCCGCCAGCCCCGTTTCGCCTGGCCAGCATTCTTCGGTGATGTCTTCGCCATTCAAAAATCCTTGCATACCCGCTTCGGCAATGGCCGGATCGTAAAGCGTGAAGTTGAGGAGGAAGATGCGGTCGGCATAGGCGCGGCCGAGATAAAAGCCCGGGCGCACCATGCGGATTTCGTCGCGGATGCGCAATCCGCGCCGCCCCGCGAGCGAGTCCGGCAGTTCCTGATAGCCGTCAACATCGTCCGTGTACGCATAATCGATGATCACCGACTCGCGCCGCCCGTCGAGCAGGCTTTGGCCGCAATGGAGTTTCGCCGGGAACAGCTGCCACACATCGCTGGTGGAGCTAATCCACGAGCGCCATCCCTTGGCGGGAATTTCGGCCTTCGGAACTTTCGTGGGATCGTCGATCAGGATCTCGAAGAGCTTCAGATCCTGGATGGCGTTGCGCAGCACGCCCTGTTCCTTGAAGAAAAACTTGCCCTGCCAGAGGCCATGGCCGATGCGCTCGGCGAATTGGACCTTCTCGTTGACGATCTCGCCAAGGACGCTGCCGATGATTTCCCCCATGCGGGTTTTTCCGCCGGAACCGCGGGGAAAGAACAGCCCGCCGTCCCAATATCCATCGGGGATCGGCCCCGCGCTGAGACGGCCATAAATTTGATCCACCTCTTCCTGGCTGAGCCCAGCAAGATTTGCAGGCGTGAGCCTCGCGCGCTCTTCGCGAGTGAGTGGCTTCGTGCGTTCGAGTTCGGCGAAGTCGACGTGGAGTTCGCGCGTGGGATTGTCGGGATCGAGGCCGGTCGCCGGCTTTTCGTCCGCGAAATCGGCAGAGGGGCGCTCGGGCGCCTGGTCGCGGAGAAACATGAACCAGTAGCCGCCGCCGGCCACCGCTATCAGGAGAAGGAGGAGAAACAGCTTGCGCATGGCCTCCTCCTAAAGCGTCGCCACGAAGGCGATGAGGGCGTCCTTGTCCTGATCGGACAGGCTCTCGCCGAAACGGTGGCCATTGTTCTCCACCCGCTCGAGAGTGGTCGAATAGAATTTCTGGATGAAGGCGCGAGCTTCGTCGTTCACCTCGAAATAATCCTTGCCGGCGGCTTTGAGCAATTCGAGATGCATGCGCTTCAATCCGGCTTGCAGTTCGTCGCGTTGGCCCTGATCGAGGAGCGCTTGATATTTTGCAGTGAACTTCTGCTCGCCGCGCAGCACCAGCACCATATCCTGGATCAAATCCTTGAAGCGAAGGCTCCCGACATCGAGCGCCGGCTTGCCCTTCGGGAACTTGATGCTGAGACTGACGCCGAGGGCCTGCGCCAGTTTGCTGTCCTCGATCTTGGGAACCACCGGAATGATGACATCGTGCGAAAGCAGGTGCATCTTCGGAATGCGCTTCGCAGGATTGAGCATGTCGCGCATCGAGTCGACATAAAGGCGGTAGCGGCCTTCGGCGCTGGCATCGAACGCGCGGCACGCGGGCGCGCCATCGAGCGGCGTGCCGTCCTTGGTCACATAGAGGTTCTCGTTAAAGTCGAGATCGCCTTGCTCGTTCACCGTGGTTTGGCCGCAGATTTCCGGGCCAATCGCATTGTTGTGCATGAACGGAGCGTGAGCCCAGGTTGAGAGCAGCGAGATGTTGCGGTAGTAGCCGCGCCCTGCTCCCTTCATCACTTCCTTGCGCCCCGGATCGGGCGCGCGCTCGCGAAGATCGAGTGCGGCATATTCCTCCCACACGCGTGACGGCATGTGGTTCGAATGAAGCGAGCGGCCTGCGAAGGTGCCGATTTCGCTGGCGGGGTGGACTTCATCGTTGCCGAGCCAATCGAGGCGTAACGTCGGATCGTTCGGATCGGTAGCGTGGAAGTCAGCGGTATCGTGCGGTTCTGGCTGACTCGAATGGCAGCTTGCGCATTGCCGCGCAAAGACCTCGCGGCCGCGTTTCACGGCGCCGGGGAAGAACTCCTGATCGAGTTGCGCTTCGAGTTGCTCGCGGGTGATGCCGCGCGCCGTCCACAGATCGCTCGGGCGTGCAGTCATGAACACGGCTTCGAGATCGGGCAAGCGGTCCTCGATGGCGCGGAAGGCGGCGCAATCGCGGCGGCACTGGCCGACGCCGAATGGCGACTGGCCATAGTTGCGCTGGCCCGGATCGGCGGCGCGCACATCCGGGAGATGATTGAGCCAGCACTGTTCCGAGCACGAGCCGATGTTGAAATAGACGCGCTGGATGGCCTCACGAAGGCCGATTGAATCTTCGCCACCCTTGAGGATGTTTTGCACGAGTTCCTTCTGCGTGCCGCGCTGCCAGCACTTGCCCTGCTTGCCCGGTTCGCACCAGCAGGCATCGGGGGCGGAGTTTGCTTCGCAACTCGCGGCTTTGCGCCACTTGAGGATATTGTGCTCGTGCAGAGGGCGGCGCGCGAAGTTGATGATGGCGTTCATCGTTCCGGGGTTCGACACGAAATCCATGGGCAGCGCCGAAGTGTCGACAATGCCAGGCCTCGCGCGCGCGATCAGTTGCCATTCGAGATCGTGCGGGGTGAAGCCGGAGCCAAGCAGATTGGATATGCGGCTGTATTGGTTGCCGACCAGGCCATCGATGTTGTCCCACGCGGGCTTGTCGGGATCGGCGGGCGGATTGTCCGGCTTGTAGCCGATGTGACACGCGCCGCAGGCCATGCCGATGCGGAAAGGCGGCTCGACCGCGCCATCGAAGAAATGTTTGGCGGCGGCTTTGCCGTTGCATTTGCCTTCGGCGTCACCCTTGCCGCGGAAGCAGTCCCACGATCCAAGCGAACCGTTCAGCGCTTTCCATTTCTCCGCGTTGAAGCGCGGATTGGGGAATTTGCGGAGGCCCAGCACGCCGGTGGATGTGCCGAAATGCAGATCGCAGGCGTTCTGCGCCTGGTTGGCGGCAGCCGATGCAGAGTCCTTCAAATCGCAGGCCGGATCCTTGTAGCCAAGTTTTCCGACGAATTGCAGAAGCTGGCCGTCGCCGGGGCACCACTGGAAGCCATAGGTTTCGTCGAGCGATTTGGCCGGGCAGTTCGGATCGCCCGGCACGCAGCAATCGGGATCGGGAATGCCGCCCCAGCGCTGGAAAATGTCGGCCCTGTATTTGGCGCCGAAAACCCAGAACCAGTCGATGGCGGCGCCAAGCCGCTGCTGGAACGCGTATGTAAAAAAGCGGTCGTTGAAGGCGGTGGCGTTGAACCAGATTTCGCTGCCCGCGCGTGGCGATGCCTTGGGTTCGGGCAGATTGGGCAGTTTCGCGTCGAGCGATTCGACGGTTTTGGCGTAGCCCTCGCTCAACGAAACTTGCGCCGCCGCTGGCCCAGAAAGCAGCAGAAAAAACGCCAGAATGCCCGCCACAATGGCCATCAACGGAGTTCGATTCATCACCGGCCTCAATGCGATAGCCCGCCTCTAACTTCAGGTTAGACCAAAGATTTACGTAGCGCCATGGCGAAAATCGGTCTGTGCGTTTCCGCACAAGTTGCGGGGGCAATGCCAATGTTCATGACCCTCGATCGCGGTGCTGCCCTTCATGGTCAGGCTCACCGGCGATTCCGAGGCTTTCGAACACGCGGCCGGCGAGTGAACGCGGCCTGGCTTCGAATGCAATCCTGATCCAGCACGCCTGCACCGCAGCGGCCGCAAAAGACCCCGCTGCATGCCGGGAAGTCACTATGCGCTGGAGAAGATGGGGGTGGTACAGGGATCGAACCTGTGACCCCTGTCATGTCAAAATAGAAACCAAGCTGCTGATTCGTGTGATTTCAATAGCCAAACAAGAGCGCTAGGAGACGCAAATGCGCAAACAAGAACGGAACAGAAAGCTGGTTTCAACCACCGTCCACCGCAAGGCTGCGTGATAGAACCGGCCCGTTTATTCCTTGGGCGAGCTACGCACTCAGGTTTTTAGAGCCTGCCGAAAAGCAGCAAGTTCATTTTGCGCCATCTTCACCACGTGCTTGTCCTCCGGGTAAGCTCCGCTCTCGACATCGGCGATATACTCCTTAAAGGCCTTGATGCGTTCCTCCTGCAGCCGGTCATATTCGGCTGCGAAGTTGCGATAGACCTTGGAATGGCGCGGCATATGTCCCCGGTTGGCGCCGAGAATGTCTTCCGCGAAGAGATACTGCGCATCGCAGCCGGGGCCAGAGCCCATGGACCAGAACAACATGTCGAGACGCTTACTGATCTCGACCGCCACCTCAACTGGGACCACTTCGATCTCAACAGCAATGGCTCCGGCATCCTGATAGGCCTTGCATTCTTCATAAAGCGCTATGGCGGACGCGACAGTTTTGCCTACGGCGCGGAACCCGCCGGTCCAGGTGGCGCGGGAAGGCACGAGGCCAACATGGCCGATGACCGGGATGTACTCTTTCGCCAGCATGCGGACGACATCGAGGCTGCCGCTGCAATACATGGCATCGCAGCCTGCTTGCAGCATCTCACCACAGAATTTCAAGTATTCGTATGGCGAGCCGTAATCCAAATGCGTCTTACCGGTAAATGTGAATATGGAGGGCGCAACCTCGCGGTATCGCGGATCAAGCACGATCTCAGGAGGAACCGAGGCAACGTCTATCCCGGCTTTCTCCGCCGCTTCAGCTTCCTCAATCGAAAAGAAGCGCAACATCGTCAGCTGCTTCTTGCCCT
>JAAURV010000358.1 GCA_012032065.1 Hyphomicrobiales bacterium | reverse complement strand
ACGTGGCATGTTCGGCCGCGATGATGATGTCGCACGAAATCATGATCTCGAAGCCGCCGCCAAAGGCGAGCCCGTTGACGGCGCAGATGACGGGCTTGTTGAGGCCGGGCAGTTCCTGAAGCCCGCCGAAACCGCCAACGCCGTAGTCGGCGTCGGGCGTTTCGCCTTGCGCCGCGGCTTTCAAATCCCAGCCGGGGCAGAAGAACTTATCGCCTGTTGCCGTGAGGATGGCAACGCGGAGCGAAGGATCGTCACGGAATCCGGCGAAGGTCTCGCCCATGATGCGGCTCGTGGCGGCATCGATGGCATTGGCTTTGGGCCGGTCGATAGTGACTTCGAGGACGGGGCCTCGGCGATGGGTCTTGATGGGTTCGGTCATGGCGTCCTCATGCGGAGCAGGGCATCGACTGCGATTGCCTCTATGGGAGTGACGAGCAGGGGATTGATGTCAGCCTCTTCGATAAGGCCAGCGTGCGCCGCCGCAAAGCGCGCGACGGCTTCGATGGCATCGAAAACAGCCTGATCATTTCCCGGCTTGCCACGAAAGCCTTCAATGAGTTTCCAAACTTTGAGCCGCCGGACCCCGCGTTCGATTTCGGCCCGGGAGGCGGGCAGCAGCAGCGTGACGGAGTCTTTCAGCAGTTCAGTGAGAATACCGCCCGCACCAACAACCAAGGCCATTCCAAATTGCGGGTCGCTCTTGAGACCGATGATCAACTCGGCGATTGCCCCCTGAACCATCTCTTCGACGAGAAGCCTTGGTCCCAGTTTCGAGAGTCTCTGTGCCGCCGCCAACACGTCTTCTTCTGTCTTGAGGTTGAGGGCGACGCCTCCGGCTTCGGTTTTGTGCAGGATTTCGGATGAAGAGGTTTTGAGAGTGACCGGAATTCCAGTTGCTCGGGCCGTTTCAACGGCATTGGCGGCGGCACATACGGAACCACGCGGAACTCGAAGGCCAAACTTCGCCAGAAGCTGCTTCGCTTCATATTCCTCCAGAGTCCTTACTACGGAACGCGACACTACGGGCGGAGCATCGATGAGCGGCGGCTCTTCGCGCGCCCAATTCCGGCCGATAAACGCCGCAGCCTCGAAAGCCGTCAGTGCATCGTCGAGACCCGCCATGGGTGCGATGCCGTGGCTTGACAATTCGGCGGCGAGATCGAGCGGCAGGCATTCGGGTAGCGAGGCCACCATGGCGGCACGGGCGCCTGTGGCGTCAGCGGCATTCACGAGTGCCTTCGCCGTGACAAGCCACGTGGCCGGACTCATCCGCGGATGCGTCGGAATGTCGAGGATCAGCATCGCGACATCGTATCCGCCGCGAAGCACGGCGGAGAATGTTGCGGTGAGCTTGTCTTCCTGGTTCCAGATGAAGGTGTGATAGTCGAGCGGATTGTCGATCGACACATACTCATTGAGCGTTGCCTTGACCGCCTCGCAACCCTTGGCATCGAAGGGCGGAAACGAGACCTTCCTTTCCAGGGCCATGTCGGCCACGAGTGCCGCTTCGCCGCCGGAGCAACTCATTGAAACCAGGCGGCTGTCACTAAGCGGCCCACCGTGATGCAGAAACTTCAGCGTCTCGACGAATGCCGTCACTGACGTCATGCGCGCGATGCCATATCGCTCAAACAACGCATCGTAGAGCGTATCCGCGCCGGCAAGAGACGAGGTGTGGCTCATCGCAACCTTCGCGCCTTGCTCCGAGCGCCCGGTCTTGAGAGCCACTACCGGCTTTCGAAGGCTGCGCGCCAATGAGGCGGCCTTGGCGAAAGATGGAATGTCCTTAAGCCCTTCGATGTGAAGACCGATGGCGGTAATGCGTTGGTCTTCGGCCAAGGCCTTCAGCATCCGCGCCATGTCCACATCCGCCTGATTGCCGATGGCGAAAACGGCGGCCAGAGGCAGCGCGCGCGCGTCATGGAAAAAATTGCAGGCGATGTTGCCGGACTGGGTAATGATGGCAACGCCACGTTCGACGGGTGCAATGCCGTGCTCGTCCGGCCAGAGCGCCGCGCGCGCCAAGCCATTCACGAAGCCATAGCAGTTGGGGCCCATCAGCGGCATGCCGTTCGCTGCTGCGAGAAGGGCATCCTGAAGATGCATGTCACCGGTTTCCGCGAAGCCCGATGCATAGATGACAGCGCCGCCGCAGCCCATATTGCTCAGCTCACGGACGATCTCGATGGTGGGCTCGCGCTTGACTGCGATGAAGGCGGCATCGATGGGTTCGTCGATCTTGTTCACCGACCCGATCGTCGCCACACCACCAACCTGATCGCGTTTCGGATGAACCGCATAAATCTTCCCCGTGAAGCCAAGCGCGCGCGTCTTGCGGATGGCGACATCGCATTCGCCGCCGCCGATAAAGACAACGGAGCGAGGAAAGAGGAGGCGGGAAAGCGGCGATATCATCCGCCCAACGGCCGCAACAGCGAGCGCGAAATGATATGCCGCTGGATTTCGGATGTACCTTCCCAGATGCGCTCGACGCGGGCATCGCGCCAGATGCGCTCCAGGGGCAGATCGCTCATTAATCCCATGCCGCCGTGAATCTGGATAGCTTCGTCGGCGACGAAGGCGAGAACTTCCGTTGCTTTCAGCTTTGCCATGGCCATGTCCATGTCGGTCACCGTTTTCTGATCGAATTTCCAGGCGGCTTCCAGGGTCAGCAACTCCGCTGCCTTCAACTCCATCGCCATGTCCGCAAGCTTGAAGGAAACGCCCTGGAACTTCCCGATCTGCTGGCCGAACTGGTGCCGATCCACAGCCCATTGCTTGGCGTGTTCCAGCGCGCGTTCGGCCCGGCCTAAACACGTTGCGGCCACTTGCAACCGGGTTGCCCCCAGCCACTCATTGGCCACCTCAAAACCCTTATGGACGTCGCCAAGCACTTGCGATTTCGGCACCCGGCAATCGGTGAATTCGAGGATGCTGTTGTTGTAGCCGCGATGCGAGACGTTCTTGTAGCCGTCGCGCACGGTATAGCCCGGCGTACCCTTGTCGATGAGGAACGCGGTAATCAGCTTCTTTTTGCCGCGCGGCGTGTCTTCTTCGCCCGTGGCGGCGAACAGGATGACGAAGTCGGCCTCGTCCGCATGGCTGATGAAATGCTTGGTGCCATTGATGACGAAGTCATTTCCTTCGGCGCGGGCGAATGTCTTCATGCCGCGCACGTCGGAACCGACGCCGGGCTCGGTCATGGCAAGGCAATCGATGCGCTCGCCGCGTACGCAGGGA
>JAAURV010000357.1 GCA_012032065.1 Hyphomicrobiales bacterium | reverse complement strand
TTTTTCCGACTTTCTGATACTGCGGCAAGGGATAGACTTCGATCTCGAAAACCTCAAAGGGATCGAGGACCGACATAGCGACGGCGTCGGTTCGTTGGTTCGTGAGATGTCTGCCGATGCGCCCGGAAACCTTTTCGTTGGTTTGGCCAACATAGATTGGTTCGCCATCATAGTCATAGAATATATAGACACCCCATTTGTACCAACCAATCGGGCTGGCCTTGCCTGTCACCGGGTCTCTGTGTGGGAGCTTGAAAAACTCCTTCAGCGCAGCCCGCAGTTCACGTGTTTCGAACGGGGCGCTTACCGCGTTGTCCTTCCTTTTGTTCACGCGGCACAGCTCTTTTGTGATCGAATTGGGGACTGCGTTAACTTCACAATCGGAACCAACAAATGACTCGCGATGTGATTAACCACAGGAACTGCCAAACCATCGCCGAACACATGGTAACCTTCATTGTAGCTGTCAGGCAAAATGTAACCCTCATGCACGCCCATCAACCTTGCAGCCTCTCGAATGCTCAGCAATCGTGACTTGACGTTGCTTCGATCAATGATCATCACCGACTGTCGGCTTGAACCACCGCCCGGCGTGCGGAGGCAGCCGGCGACGCCGTCAAATCGGACCTCCGCCCGCTGAATGCGCTTCCCACTTTCAATTCGTGTTCTCTTGTAGATCGTTCCGACGGCGCGCGGGCCCTGTTGCTTAGCCGCCTTAATCTTCTCAAGATTTACGGGCGACATCATTTTCAACAACTGATCTTGTTTCGGCTTCCGAATGCCATCGATGATCAAATGCATCATGGTCGATCAAGTCCATCAGATCCTTTGACCTCAGGGCTGGCTCAGGCAATTGCCACCAAATCCATTTGGCTCTTAGGTGGGAAGGCAACGCGTTTGCTGCTGTGCGCAGCGCAGTGCTGTGCCAGTCACTTGGAGAATCCGAAAAGGTTGCCGTTGGGGGCACGGCTCTATCGCGCACACAGATCACGAAAAGCCGGGGTCGCGATTGAGGAAGAAACTTGACGGCATCTGCAACTATCGCACCGAACCGGTACCCCAGACTCGCGATTGCTCTACAAAGATCGGTAAAATCTCGACCGTCATGCGACGTGAGAAGACCGCACACATTTTCAAGCACGAGAACATGCGGCGGCCTGCCGTCAAGCTTCAACCGGTTGACTGCGGACCAAAACCCCCAAAACGCACCGGCTTCGCTCGCCATCAAGTCCCTCGCGGTTTCCTGCGAGCGACAAATCCTGGCAGGGAAACGAAGCCCACGCCAAGTCAGGTCTGCCAGGCATTTCCTTTGTTTTGAGTTCTCCGATGTCGCAGAGCACCGTTCCGGCTTCGCCGAAGTTGTCGCGATAAGTTTGCATCTTCTTGGGGTCGATATCGTTGGCAAGAAGACAGGTCCAATCCGAACCTAAGCCCAGGCGAGCCATGCCGCCGCCAGCAAAGAACTCATAGTAGGAGTGATTCATCACTTCATGTTCTCAGCATGTTCTGTTGTCGTCAAGACGATTTTGGGCCAGCCCACAAAAAACCCCGGCGTCTCCGCCGGGGTTCTGCATTCTTCAGTGTGCTGACGGTCTGGATCAGAAATCCATCCCGCCGCCCATGCCGCCCATGCCGCCGCCGCCGGGCATGGCCGGGGCCTTGTCCTTCGGTCGCTCGGCGATCATGGCTTCCGTCGTGATCAGGATCGAGGCCACCGAGGCCGCGTCCTGAAGTGCGGTGCGCACCACCTTGGTCGGGTCGATGATGCCGGCATCCACCATGTCGACATAAGTTTCGTTCTGCGCGTCGAAGCCGAAGTTGCCGGACTTCTCCAGAACCCGTCCCACCACGATCGAGCCTTCGACGCCGGAGTTCTCGGCGATCTGGCGGATCGGAGCCTCCAGCGCCTTCGACACGATGTTGATGCCGGCCTGGATGTCGGCGTTGGTCGAGGTGAGCGCGCCCACCGCCTTCTTGGCGCGCAGCAGCGCTACGCCGCCACCCGGAACGATGCCTTCTTCAACGGCAGCGCGCGTTGCGTTCAGCGCGTCGTCGACGCGGTCCTTGCGCTCCTTGACTTCGACTTCCGTCGAGCCGCCCACCTTGATGACGGCGACGCCGCCCGCAAGCTTGGCGAGGCGCTCCTGGAGCTTCTCCTTGTCGTAGTCCGAGGTGGTCTCCTCGATCTGCGTCTTGATCTGGGCGCAGCGGCCGGTGATGTCGGCCTTCTTGCCCGATCCGTCGACGATCGTGGTGTTCTCCTTCTCGACGCGGACACGCTTGGGCAGCGGCCCAGCATGTCGAGGGTCACTGCCCGAGGATTCGGAAAAGCCTCGCCGCTGCCGCGCCGCTTGCGATCCCGCACTCCCAAAGCGAGAGCACATGCCAACCTGCGCGATTGAGCGCGCGAACATTTCGAGCGTCGCGCCTTATATTTCCTGCGATCTTCGCGAGCCAGTATGCGCGATTTGTTTTTGGTTTCCGGTTGCCGCGCCCACAGCCATGGCCGTGCCAGAAGCAACCGTGGACGAAAATTGCCAGCTTTCGTCGCGGGAATACGAAGTCGGCCGTCCGGGCAAATCAAGAGCTTGAGTTATGGGCTTCAGTCTTGCTGAACTAAACCATTCCGCGACAACTCTTTCAGGTCCAGTGTCGCGCGATTTGATTGCCCGCATAATACGAGACCGCATCTCAGTCGGCGTCTTCGTCTTTGCCTTCCGGCGAGATTTCGACCGCATTTGCGCCGCCCATCTCCTTGAAGCGTTTGTTTGCGAGCCACTTCAGGCGCTCAGCCTGTGTGACTAACGTACGACGGAGACCGACCTTGACTTCGCGTTCAGCGATGGTCTGTGAAAGTCGTGCCATCACTTGTGCGCGACGCGCCGTCCTCGTGTCAGCATGTCCGCGCAACTCCCGCACTTTGTCAGAAACTATCTTGCCACGGACGGGAACGGGCAAAGAAAATTCTTTCTTGGGCTTTGGCGGATCTTTCTCGTTCAGGATGGCTCTGAATCGGCTTGCGGCAATTGCCTTCTCATGGACTTGGAATTCGAGCGCGTCCAAGTGCTCTTTGGCCAACTTGAAGCCGCTGTGCTTTTTTCCGACTTTCTGATACTGCGGCAAGGGATAGACTTCGATCTCGAAAACTCAAAGGGATCGAGGACCGACATAGCGACGGCGTCGGTTCGTTGGTTCGTGAGATGTCTGCGATGCGCCCGGAAACCTTTTCGTTGGTTTGGCCAACATAGATT
>JAAURV010000356.1 GCA_012032065.1 Hyphomicrobiales bacterium | reverse complement strand
CGATATCACGTAGCGAAGTTCCCGCGCGCAACTCCATCCAGTGGCCCGCGAGCCCCAGCATTCACACGTTGCGGGGAAGCAGTCCCAACAGTTCCTGCCTAGAGCAACCGGCGGTCATTCGACCGCCGGTAAGTTGCTCTAGCAATTTGAATCTGGCGCATAACTGAACGCTCAAGTGATTCCACTTGAGCGCGTTATGCGCTAGACGAGCCGCAACAGCTCCGCAACACGGCGCCGCCGCTCCCATGACCTCAGCAGACCGGCACTCTTGGCCGCCGAACCGGCCGGTCCATGGGTGGGCTCGCTCTTGCGGCAGATGAACATCATGTATTTTTCGAGCTTTCGGGCACGCCCGCCGGTCCCCGCGATCCGCTCCAGTTCGTAACCCCACCTCCGCATGCTCGAGACAAACGTCTCCTCGGAGAAAAGCTGCTTGTGGAAGAAATTGATTCCGCGCCGATAGGAGCGGAAGCTCTTCAGCGTCTTGGCGTGGTCCGGCTCGTTGCAGGTGACGAGGGCGCCGCCGTCGGCGAGGCTGCCGCGCAGATCCAAGGCAAGCAATTTCGGATCGTGCGCATGAGTGATCATATGATTTGAAACGATGAGATCGAACTTTACGCCGCAATCCGAGATGCGCGGGTTAGGCCCCTCAAGGAGTTTGACGCGATCTTCCCCAAGCGCCTCGTTCGCATGAGCGACGCAAGAGGGGAAGAAATCGAATCCCCACACGTCCGCGCCGTCATTTTCCTTTGCGAGGCGGAGCAATTCGCCCGTCGCACAGCGAATATGCAGGATTCTCGCGCCGCGCGCGATCAAACCGCGTTCCTTGAGGACGCCATAGAGCACGGCGCCGCCTGCCGCCTTGCCTCGGACGTAACTTTCGGGCAGCGGCGACACGTCATAACCGCGCTCCTCCGACAACTTGAACATCGGCAGGTACCAAGATTCGCAACCATGGGCGGGCGGCCGGTTTCCCGCGAAAATCACGCCGCAATGCTCGCAAATCCTCCAGCCGATTTTAGTGAACGTCGAAAGGAAGGCTGGGTCGACGCCTTCCGGCAACTCGCCTGAAAGACGCGCCAGACTGGTGTGGCGCTGGTCCTCGCGCGCGAATGCGGGGCGAAGCTCCTTCGATCCGCAGGCCACGCATCGATCCACATGCACGACTTCAATCACCGCTGTCTCCCCGATCGCTTGGCGCGGCCTGCCTTACAGGATCGGGGCCGTCTGCTGTCGCACTGTTTCAGTAGCACCAAACACCATGTTCTTTTAGCTGACTGGCGGGTAAGAATCGTAAATGATAGTCACCCTCCCGCCAATCGCAAGTGAAAAGCATGACCGAAACACGTACCGAAACCGATACTTTCGGCCCCATTCAAGTGGACGCCTCGAAATACTGGGGCGCGCAGGCCGAGCGGTCGCGGGGGAATTTCAAGATTGGTTGGGAGAAGCAGCCGCAGCCGGTGGTGCGGGCATTGGGGATCGTGAAGCGCGCCGCGGCGGAAGCGAACATGGGGCTGGGCAAGCTCGATAGGAAGATTGGCGATGCCATTGTCAAGGCGGCGCAGGAGGTAATCGAAGGCAAGCTCGACGAGCATTTCCCGCTTGTGGTTTGGCAGACGGGCTCGGGCACGCAGTCCAACATGAATGCCAACGAGGTGATATCGAACCGCGCCATCGAAATGCTGGGCGGCGCCATGGGTTCGAAGAAGCCGGTGCATCCCAACGATCACGTCAACATGAGCCAGTCGTCGAACGACACCTATCCGACCGCCATGCACATCGCCTGCGCGGAGCAGATCGCACATGACCTGCTGCCTGCCCTTCGCCAATTGCACAAGGCGCTCGACGCCAAGGCGAAACAATGGGCCAAGATCATCAAGATCGGCCGCACCCACACCCAGGATGCAACGCCGGTCACCCTCGGCCAGGAATTCTCCGGTTATGCGAAGCAGATTGAAAACGGCATCGCCAGGATTGAGATGACCACGCCGATGCTGATGGAACTGGCGCAGGGAGGAACCGCGGTTGGCACGGGCCTCAACGCGCCGGTCGGCTTTGCCGAGAAAGTGGCGGAGCGCATCGCGGCGATTACCAAGCTTCCATTCACCACCGCGCCCAATAAGTTTGAGGCCCTCGCCGCACACGATGCGATGGTCATGAGTCACGGCGCGATCAATACAGTCGCAGCCTCGCTTTTCAAGATCGCCAACGACATCCGCTTTTTGGGATCGGGACCGCGCTCGGGGCTTGGAGAACTTTCGCTGCCCGAGAACGAGCCGGGCTCTTCGATCATGCCGGGCAAGGTGAACCCGACGCAGTGCGAAGCGCTGACCATGGTCTGTGTGCAGATTTTCGGCAATCACGCAGCAATCACGTTCGCGGGGAGCCAGGGGCATTTCGAATTGAACGTATTCAATCCGGTGATGGCCTACAATTTCCTGCAATCGGTGCGGCTGATGGCGGATGCGGCGGTGAGCTTCACCGGCAACTGCGTCGTGGGAATCGAGGCGCGCGAGGACAACATCAAGGCGGCGCTGGATCGCTCACTGATGCTGGTGACGGCGCTGGCGCCGAAATACGGCTACGACCGCGCCGCGAAAATCGCCAAGACGGCGCACAAGAACGGGACCACGCTTCGCGAAGAAGCGGTGAAGGATGGCATTCCGGCCGATGACTTCGACAAGATCGTGCGCCCGGAAGGCATGCTGGCGCCCAGATGACTGGCGACATCGTCAATCTCAAACGCTTCCGCAAACAGGCCGCGCGCGTCGAGAGAGCGCGCGAAGCCGAAGCCAACCGCGCGAAATTCGGCGAAAAGAAAGCCGATCGGAAGGCACGCGAAGCGATCGATAAGCTCGCGGTCAAGCGGCTCGACTCACATCGCCGCGAAGACAAATAATGGTCACTGCTTTCGGCCCGTCTCGATGCGAGGCTCGCCGTCGAACAGCTTCTTGCGCCCGTAAGAACGAATTCACTTGGCCGGCGCAATGACCGCCGGCGAACTCAAACGTTCGATCACCATTGCCGGGCATCGCACGTCGATTTCGCTTGAGGAGGAATTCTGGGAGGAGCTGCGCCGCAGGGCGGCTCGGGATGGCGTCACGATCGCGGCGCTGATCGCTTCCATCGATAGCGCGCGCGGAAAGCGCAATCTTTCGAGCGCGATCCGCGTTTGGCTCTTGAAGCGCCTTCAGGGCGAAGCTGGCGGCACCAAGACCAGCGGCACCTGAATCTCGGGCTTTGGCTTCG
>JAAURV010000355.1 GCA_012032065.1 Hyphomicrobiales bacterium | reverse complement strand
GACCGCCGTGATCGAACCGGACGATGCAGCGGCAAGACGGCGAGCCCGAGCGACTGGTAGAATTCGCGCATGGTCGAGGACGGTGGACCTCACAGTTCACCACCTTTCCGCGATCCAAGGCGCGAAAACGTCGGTCGTCAATTCCCTCGGGTCGTACTCATGCCACCGCAGGCACTCCTGGCCGTAGTAGATCGAGCCGGCAAGGCGGCGCGGATCGCGGTCCGCTGGAATGAGCTTGGCGGCTTCGCCGTCGAGCCTGTCGATCAAGCGGTCGATCGCGCACAGCGCCTGCATGACATCGTGGCCCAGTGGAGTGGTTGCGGGACAATCGATCAACAAGCGATGCACTTGCTCCCGGGCGCTCTTAAAATTGGCACCGAGGTTGATGTGCCCGCCAAGGTTATACACTGGTACATGACGCGACTTCACGGACGGCCCTCCTGTTCTTCGATCCGGGCGAGGATGGTGCTGCGCCGAGCGGCGATCCAATTGCCAAGGTGGGAATGCGGGAGCGGACATTTGCAGCCCGCCGTGGTCAAATTATAGACCCGGCATTGAAAATGCTCGTCGTCCGAGCTGTAGATGAAACGCGCGAGCGCCGCAGCGCCGACAATCAGGCCGGAAGAGGTTGAGTGCGTATTCATCGACCACCCCGCGTGCGAGGGGCGGCCGGTGTGCGGTCGGCCTCGCGTTCGTTTTGCTTGAGCCATCGGCGCACCGACTCGACGCTGTAGAAGACAGCCCTACCGAACTTGACGTGGGGCGGCGCCTGGCGCAGCTGGCGGTCGCGCTGGCAGGTGCGCATCGACACACCGCGCCGTCGGGCATATTCCTCCTCCGAGACATAGCCCGTGAGAAAGTCCGGTTCCCCGGCTGTTGCGCCGTCCGGCGAAATCGACTGGTCCATCGTGCTCCTCTCATCGCTTCACGGCGCGACCGTGCGCCGTTTCGCGATGGAAGTTGCCACTCGGCCAAGACCTGAAAAACGCCCCGAAATCGGCCCCGAAAAGATCATTTCGGGTTTCTGGAAGAAACAGGCGGTTTCAATGATTTAGCGGTTGCCTCCAGGCGCCGGACGCGGCCTGAGAGGGGCTTCGTGACAGGGGTGCTCCATGAATCGCCGCCGCAAAGCTCATCCCGCCGACATCGCTGCCACCGAGATTCTTGGCCGCGCCATCCGTTTCGATGTTGCGCTGTTTTTTGGCACCGGCCGCTATGCGACCACTTCGGCGACAGCGCTCGAATGCGCCATGGTTGAAGCTTCGCGGCTCGCCGCCGAGTACCCGGGATCGCGGCGGCCAATGATAAACGGCATCACTGCCGAGGACCGGTCGGCTCTGGCGACGACTTAACAGTTCCGCTCAGGCGGCTCGTCTTCCAAGCATTGAATTCGGCGCGAATAACACCCTCGACAGTCTTGCCCTTGATCGGCGGAGCCTTCGGGTGAGTTCGCGCAAGCCATTCGGCAAGTATCGTAGCCTCGATTTTGAGCACATCGCCAAGCTCTCCGTCCGACACCCGTCGCCGGAACTCTTCCAAAACCAAATGAGCCGAACTCGGGCGACCCGGCACGCCTGCTTTGATCGGTTCGGGCGGGTCAACATGGCGCGGCCCAACACGCACATCGAAGAGAGCGACGCCCGGACCTTTTGCGGTGCCCTTCACGACATCATCGAGTTGTAATGTCAACCATGCCGCCTTCGGGATTTCGCGCCAAGGCGCAAGTGATGATCCTTCGCGCGCCCATGCGGTGAAGCGACCATGACGGAGATCGTTCACGAATAGAGATTGAATCTTAGCGATCAGCTCATGCGAACGCCGGAGTAACTCGTGGCCATGACCATCAAACTCGCTGAGAACGTATCCTTCGATGTTCCGTGGCGTACCAATGTATTGCCACTTCCCTTCGTGTTCGAGTTGCTCTTTGGTGTCGTGATATTCCGCGACGAGCTTCGGGTCCGCGTGATCGCGGAAAGCTTGGAGGAGCGGGACGGACTTTGCAGCTTCAGCTGGTAAGCCTTCCTCGGGATATGAGTTCACGCAGTCTCCTTTGGATTTGAGTCCTTCACTTGCGGGTCGGGCAGCATGAAGGTGCCGACCATTTCGGCCGCCTTCCGCATCGGATCGTCAAACAGATGAGCATATCGCTGCGTCGTCTGCACCTGCGTATGGCCGAGCATCTGGCCAATCAAGGGAAGCGATGCGCCCCCCGAGACAAGGATCGAGGCGAAGGAATGGCGAAGATCGTGCAGCCGCACGTTCGGCTCCTCGATCATGATCGGCAGACCGCAGCGGTCCCGGATGGTCCTGCCAGCGCGCGACTTCTTTTCAATCCTCGTGACGAGACCGGCTTTCTTGCACACCGATAACCAAGTGCGCTTGATATCGGTCAGCGGCTTGCCGTCCGCACCGGGAAAGACATGCGGGCCTTCGGCCGTTTCCTTGATCTCCGACAGCAGGCGGACCGCGTGGCCGCTCAGCGGCACCCGATGCAGCTTGCGCTGCTTGGTGTGGGCGCTCGGCTTGGTCCAGATGCCGTTTTCGAGATCGAACATCGCCCAGGTTGCGCCGAGCACTTCGCCGCGCCGCGCCCCGGTCAGCATCAAGAGCTTGATTGCGTTTGCCGACACCGGCTCGGAATGAGCCTGAAGCGCGCGGGCAAGCGCCGCAATCTCGATTTTGTTCAGATACCGATTGCGCTTCTCCTCGGGATTGCGACGCACGCCAGATGCCGGATTATCGGTTCGCCATTTCCACCGGATTGAGAGGTTGAAGGCTTTGCGCAGCACTTCGACGATGCGGTTAGCCCGGACCGGCGTGCCGCGGACATGGGTGATGTCGCGGTGGAAGGCGTCGATATCGTCGTGGGAGATCGCTGCCACCTTCGTCTTGCCAAGGCGTGGGAGGACGATGCGCTCCCACATCATTGCTTCGTCCTTCCGCGAGCGAGCCGCTTTGGTCGGCAGGTGTTCGTCGCGATAGCGTGCCCACAGATCGGCAACGGTCGGCGCAGCGCGCTCCTCGTGACGTTCGCCCATGGGATCGCGGCCGAGATCGACCTCGCGCTTCATCGCCCTGGCGGCGTCGCGGGCGGCAGCGACCGACCAGTCGGGATAGGACCCGATGGTGATCCGCCGCTGGCGTCCATTCGCACGGTAGTCAAGCATGAAGCTCTTGGTGCCACCCGGCGAGACGCGAAGGCAGAACCCCTTCACTTCGGCGTCCCACAACATCGCCGAGCCTTGCGTGGCGGGCA
>JAAURV010000354.1 GCA_012032065.1 Hyphomicrobiales bacterium | reverse complement strand
CGATCCGCGTTGCGGGCGAGGCCGATCTCACCAACGATTACCTCGTCGATGGCGCGGGCAACATTTCGATGCCCTACATCCGATCGGTTCCGGTTTCGGGCAAAACCGCGCCGCAGATCGAGGATGCCATCGAGGCGAAGCTCCGCCAGAACTTCCTGCGCGATCCCATTGTTTCGGTGCAAGTGACCACGCTTAGGCCTTTCTACATCTTGGGCGAAGTCGGTGCGTCCGGCGCCTTCCCCTATCAGCCGGGCATTTCGGTGCAGAACGCCATTGCCATTGCCGGCGGTTATGGACCCCGCGCCGATCAGGACAAGGTTTTGATCACGCGCAAGAACGCCAACGGCACAGCCACTTTCAAAGTGCCGGTCACAACCCAGGTTTATCCGGGCGACATCATCTACGTCCGCGAACGCTGGTTCTAACGCGCGGCGGGCGCCACCCATGCGCATCCTCCACGTCTTCCGCACTCCAGTCGGCGGGCTGTTCAGGCATGTGCGCGATCTGGCTCGCGGCCAATCGGAAATAGGTCATGACGTTGGCGTTCTTTGCGACTCGTCGACGGGGGGCGAAACAGCGGCGAAGCTGTTGGAAAGCATCACGCCCTATTGCAGCCTGGGCATCGAACGCAGGCCTATTTCCCGGCTGCCAGGTGTGGGCGATATCTCCGGCGCTTTGGCCGCCCGCGCCGCGGCAAAGGAGCTCAAGGCCGATATCATTCACGGGCATGGCGCGAAGGGCGGGCTATACGCGCGGCTCGCAGGTCTACGCCTCAATGCCAAGACTTTCTACACGCCACACGGCGGCAGCTTGCACTACACCTGGTCCAGCCCCTCAGGAGCGCTTTATCTTGTCGCGGAGATGTTCGCCGCCCGGATCGGCACCGGCCTCGTCTTCGTCTGCGAATACGAGCGCAACATCTTCGACGCGAAAATCGGTCTCGCGGGAAAGCCGAATACGGTTGTCTACAACGGTCTGTGGCCGGAAGAGTTCGCGGCGGTCGAGCCGGAGCCTGATGCCGCCGATTTCCTGTTCATCGGCGATATGAGGACTCTGAAGGGAGTCGATGTCCTCCTTGAAGCGCTGGCGCTGGTAAGGCGCACCCGTCCTTGCCGGTTATGCCTGGTCGGCGACGGGCCCGACCTCGATCAATTCCGGCAGCAATCCCGGACACTTGGACTTCAGGACGCGGTACGCTTCGCCGGGCGGATGCCCGCCCGCGAAGGGTTCGCGAAAGGCCGGGTCCTGGTAATCCCTTCAAGAGCCGAATCCTTTCCCTATATCGTCATCGAGGCCATTGCCGCCGGCATGCCGCTGATAACGACGAACGTCGGCGGGATACCCGAAATCCTGCCCGCCGCTTCACTGGTGAAACCGGGCGATGTCACGGCACTTGCGGAACGTCTCGAAGTGGCACTCGCCAATCACACGAAAACCCGCCGCCAGAGCCTCGAACTGGCGGAGCGCAACCGGGAACGGCTCGATGCTTTTGCCATGGCGCGTTCAATCACGGACTTCTACACCAAAGCCTCCTAATCCGGGCCATATCGTTAACTTGCCCTTAACTCTGTTTGCCCATGAAATTCAGTGGCTTCCGCAGGCGGCTTGGTGCTTGCTGAACCATTCCGCAGGGCCGGCACTGTTTCAAATCGAAGCACAACCTTGATGCGCAAAAGTCCAGATACAGTCTCGAACGTCGTGGACGCCGATATTCTCGAGCGGCTTGACGCGTCGAGTGCTGCGCGGAGCAGCATTCAGAAGGCTTACGAAGATGCCTTGAACAAGCAGCCCCGCGTGTCCGCCGCGCAGGTGGCGATGGCGATGGCGTCCGCGGAGTTTCTGGCCGTGGTTTTGTGCGGCCTCGGCGCCGCCTTGTTCAGCGCCGGAACGGCTCCCGGCGAATCGATCATGGAGCGGTGGCCCCTCGTCGTGCTTGTGGGTTCTGGACTCGTTGCCGCGTTTACCGCTTTGCGGCTCTATCGCATTCGCCGCCTCCTGCATCCCGGCCACCAACTGACACGCATCGGCTTTGGAGCGTTCGCCGCTTTCATTCCCGCCATCGCCATCCTTACCGCAGGCGGCGCCGAACAGGCGAGCGCCTCCACATGGCTTGCTCTCTGGCTTGGAGCAACGTTTCCCCTGCTGCTCGCCTTCCGATTTGCAGCAAGCAGCGTCGCTGGGCGCTGGAACGGCGAAGGCCAGTTCGACCGCCATGCCGTTTTCGTTGGTGGAGGGGAGCCCGCCGCGCGTCTCATCACGGCGCTGCGCAATTCACCAGACACGCATATCGCCGTGGGCGGCATCTTCGACGACCGCGACGATGTGCGTTCGCCGCCGTTGATCGAGGGACTGCACAAACTCGGCAACATTTCCGAACTCGTCGATTTCGTGCGCCGCGCGCGCGTCGATCTCCTGCTGGTCACGCTGCCGCTCGCGGCCGAAGAGCGCCTGCTTCAGATACTCAAACAACTCTGGGTGCTGCCGGTCGATATAAGGCTCAGCGCCTATACGCAGAAACTTCGCTATCGGCCGCGCGCTTATAGCCACCTTGGAAACGTTCCGTTTCTCGATGTCTTCGACAGGCCGCTCGGCGAATGGGGCGGCATCATTAAGGCGTTGGAAGACAGGATCATCGCGGGGCTCGTGTTGATCCTCATGGCGCCTCTCATGGTGCTGATCGCCGTGGCGGTGAAGCTCGAAAGCCGCGGGCCAATCTTCTTCAAGCAGAAGCGCTATGGCTTCAACAACGAACTCATCGAAGTGTTCAAGTTCCGCTCCATGTACGACGAGAAGCGCGATCCGGATGCGTCGAAACTCGTGACCAAGGGCGATCCGCGCGTGACGCGCGTGGGCCGTTTCATCCGCAGGGCAAGCCTGGACGAGCTTCCGCAACTCATCAACGTCTTGAAGGGCGATCTCTCGCTCGTTGGGCCGCGTCCGCATCCGACGCGCGCGCGCGCTGGCGATCAGCTCTACAACGACGTGGTCGATGGCTACTTCGCGCGGCATAAAGTTAAGCCAGGCATCACCGGCTGGGCGCAGATCAACGGCTGGCGTGGCGAAACCGACACAGCCGAGAAGCTGCAGCGCCGCGTCGAGCATGACCTCTACTACATCGAGAACTGGTCAATGCGGTTCGACCTCAAGATTTTGAGTCTCACGCCTGCCGCGCTCTTCAAGGGAGAGAACGCGTATTGACGGCCGCTGCGACAACATAGCGGAGTTGGGCTCCATCGCCTTCCGCGCATCGATCTGGCCCCGC
>JAAURV010000038.1 GCA_012032065.1 Hyphomicrobiales bacterium | reverse complement strand
TGATGGGGATCGGGCTCCGGGGCAGGCTTCTTACTCCCGGCGGGAGAAGGGTGATTTATTCCGTACACGGAGAAAGTTGCACGGGCAGGAACTCCACCTAGGGAAATAGGGAAACGGAGCTCCTGCCCTGCCATGCGGGCGAGCGGGTGATGGGCCGGTGGACGAGTGCGCCTGCCGGTGAACTCGAAAACGATGGCCCGCCGCTTGCCCCCGGGATCACCATCGCTTCGCAACCTTGCCCCAACATGGCGGTCGAGACGAAGGCGCGCTGAAACGCAAGAGCTCCGGACGGGGGACGTCCGGAGCTCTTGGCTGTTCCGATCCGAGGTGGCGCGGTGAACTTGCCTGTGGCGAACCCACGAGGCACACGCGGGCTCGACCGGCAAACGCCGCGGCATGTCCCACCCGCGAATCCGGTGCTCCGGTTATGCACGGCGCAACTTGCGCCGCACTGGAGCAGCCTAGGCCGTGCGGCCGAACCGTTTCACCTATATGGACTTGGCCAGTTTGCGCGTTCTTGCGATGTCGTATTGAAGCTGCGTCTTGAGCATCAAGTCCATGGAAACGCCGAATGCCGTCTCGAAGCGCAGCGCCAATTCAGGCGAAAGGCTGGCGAACTGAGAGTACGGAGCGGCGCAAGTCTTGACTTCGCTCGCCCGCGATGCAGATGTGCAACGAAGCATTCGACGCATCAATGTGGCGCAACACTCGCAATTCGCCATCGATTGCGTCGTGACCAACATGCAAATGGGCAAGACGGGGTCAAGGGCCGGCGCCAACTCCAAATGTGCCGCCGCTCCGCAGGTCGAGCCGCGCCCTTGAGGCCGGCTTGGCCATTTGCAAGCATCGCACGAGCAATCGAGATGTGTGCATCCGATAGTCAACGAGTGGGGGGAGCGCTACTTGCGCACCGCCCTGTTCACGCCGCTCACGATCGCCTTAAGGCTTGCCACCACGATGTTTTTGTCGATGCCGACGCCGAACAGGGTTGCGCCGTCTGGCAGCCGCAATTCCATATATGCGGCGGCCGTGGCGTTGGCGCCGTGGCCCATGGTGTGCTCGCGGTAGTCGACGACGTCGAAGGCAAGGCCGCTTTCCTTGCGGAGCGCATCGACAAAGCCGTCGACCGGGCCGTTGCCATGGCCCTTGATCGTCTTGGATTTGCCGTCCACGTCGATCTTGGCGGTGATGGCCTGGTCGCCGTGGTCGGCTGGCCACGTGTTCGACGAAGCTATAGCGGCCGTTGCCGTCGAGATATTCGCCCTCGAAGGCACTCCAAAGCCGTGACGCTTCGACTTCGACGCCTTCGCCATCGGCAATCGCTTGCACCACTTTCGAGAACTCGATCTGAAGCCGCCGCGGCAGCTCGATGCCGTGCTCGGTTTCCATCACATAGGCGATGCCGCCCTTGCCCGACTGCGAGTTGATCCTGACCACCGCCTCGTAGGAGCGGCCCAAATCCATGGGATCGATGGGCAGATAGGGCACTTCCCACAAGGGCCGGTTCGAGGCCTTCATGGCCTTGAAGCCCTTGTTGATCGCATCCTGATGCGAGCCCGAGAACGCGGTGAACACCAGTTCGCCCGCGTAAGGGTGGCGCGGATGAATGGGAAGCTGGTTGCAGTATTCCGCCATGCGCACCAGATCGTTGATGTTCGAGCAGTCGAGGCCTGGGGCGAGGCCTTGCGAATACATGTTCATGGCCAGTGTCACGATATCGACATTGCCGGTGCGCTCGCCATTGCCGAAAAGCGTGCCTTCGACACGATCCGCGCCGGCGAGCAGTCCCAGCTCGGTGGCGGCAACGGCGCAACCCCGGTCATTGTGCGGATGGAGCGAGATGATGACGCTGTCGCGGTTCTTGATGGCGCGGCAAAACCATTCGATCTGGTCGGCGTGAATGTTGGGCGTCGACATTTCGACGGTAGCCGGTAGATTCAGGATGAGCTTCTTTTGGGGCGTGGGCTTGATCTCGTCCATCACCGCTTCGCAAATCTCGACCGAGAAATCGAGTTCGGTGCCGGTGAAACTTTCGGGCGAATACTGGAAGCGGACGTGATCCTCGATACCCTCCTCTTTCGCGAGCCGCTTCACCAGCCGCGCCGCTTCCGCTGCGATCTGCTTGATGCCGTCACGGTCTTTCTGGAACACGACGCGGCGCTGGAGTTCGCTCGTCGAGTTGTAGAAGTGAACGATGACGGATTTCGCGCCCCTGATGCCCTCGAAGGTGCGGCGGATCAACTCTTCGCGGCATTGCACGAGCACCTGCACGGTGACATCCGAGGGGATCTTGTTGTTGTCGATGAGATGGCGGCAGAAATCGAAGTCCGTCTGCGAGGCGGAGGGAAAGCCGATTTCGATCTCCTTGAAACCCATTTTGACGAGTGCCGACCACATGCGCATCTTGCGCTCGTGGCCCATGGGTTCGATCAGCGACTGGTTGCCGTCACGGAGATCGACGGAGCACCACACGGGCGCTTGCGTGATCGTCTTCGACGGCCAGCTGCGGTCAGGCAATCCGACTTGCGGATATGGCCGGTACTTCTCGGCGGGTGAAATCATCATGGTCATGTCTCTTCTGCTTCAGGGCTGGATTGGCTGGTGGCGATGTTCCCCGGAAGGCCCAGGCGGAAGCCCGGCCGGCCTTCAGGGGCAGCTAAGAAGCAGCAGTCCCCGCGGCGCGGAGGCGCTCGGGCCGGAAAGGATCTGGCGGGCGGCGGACATGGGCTGGTGATAACAAAGTCGGGGCATCCGCGCAAGCCAATTGACCTCGATCAATGACAGGTTGCGTCATTGAACCGTCATATGACGGCAAAAGAGGAGGAGCCCATGGCTGCCAGCGAGAGTGCCGTTGCCAAATTGACCCCGGTCCCGTCGGTTATTCCAGTCCTGCCGCCGCGCGATGCGGACTCGATCCGACGCGCTTTCGAAACCGGCGAGTATCCTTACAAGCAGAAGATCGCCGCTCAGGAATACGAAGACCGGATGGAGAAGCTCCAGACCGAGCTGCTCAAGGCGCAGAACTGGGTGAAGCAGGCGGGCGAGAAGATCATCGTATTGTTCGAGGGCCGCGACGCCGCCGGCAAGGGCGGCACCATCAAGCGCTTCATGGAGCACTTGAACCCGCGCGGCGCCCGCGTGGTGGCGCTGGAAAAGCCCAACGACCGCGAGCGCACGCAGTGGTACTTCCAGCGCTATATCGAAAACTTGCCTGCGGGCGGCGAAATCGTGTTCTTCGACCGATCCTGGTACAACCGCGCGGGCGTCGAGCGGGTGATGAATTTCTGCACGCCCAACGACTATCTCGAGTTCATGCGGCAATGCCCGGAAATCGAGCGCATGCTGGTGCGCTCCGGCATCCGGCTCTTCAAGTATTGGTTCTCGGTCACGCGCGAGGAGCAGCTCCGCCGCTTCAAGGCGCGCGAGAACGATCCCCTGAAGCAGTGGAAGCTCTCGCCCATCGACAAGGCCTCGCTCGACAAGTGGGATCAATACACCGAGGCGAAGGAGGCCATGTTCTTCTATACCGACACCGCGGATGCGCCCTGGACGGTGATCAAGTCCGACGACAAAAAAGCGCGCCCGCATCAACTGCATGCTGCACTTTCTCGACGCGCTGCCTTATGCGGAAAAGGGCGAAAAGGTCGTGTCGCCGCCCGATCCGCTGATCGTCGGAAAATCGGGGGATGTGATCGGCCGGGGCGATGGCATCCTCGGAAAATCGCTGCATCCCAATGCGCGCAAAGGCTGAGTTTCCAAATCGTTAACCTGCGGGCGCGAAGGTGGCGGAAACCGATTCTGCCGCACACCATGACCCCTTCGCGCCGCCGCACCCTTCAAGCTCTCGCCACCGCAATTGCCGCAGCCGTAGCGCCCGTTGCAGCGCAGGAAATGGGTGAGAACGCCGAGGCTGTGCCGAAACCCGCGGCCGCGATGGAACGCTGCTTTGGCGTGGCGTTGGCCGGGCAGAGCGACTGCAGTTCCAGCGAAGTGTCGAGCTGCGCCGGCAAATCGGTGAAGGATTTCGATCCCCTCGCCCACAAGCTTGTGCCGCAAGGCACTTGCACGTCAATCGAGACGCCTTTCGGACATGGCTCGCTGACGCCAATCAACGTCGCGCGCGAGGAAGCGATGTGAGTTTCGGCACAGCACCAGCCGCCTTTCGCAACTAGGTTGAACCGCCTATCATGACTTTTCGCGAAAGGGGCCGCCTATGCCATCGCTTACCAAACGTGTTGCCATTCCGTCCGGTATCAACACGGGGCTGACGAGCGCCAGCAGCTCGCTGATGCTGTCGCTGCTCGGCAATCCGCGGTCGAACTACTCGCAGGACTGCCAGCCCGTCACCAATGCGAGACTCAAGGCCCACATCAAAACCAAACATGTGGGACCCTTCCGCGCCACCGGATTCGATCTCGCGCTCGAATCGCTGATCGCTGTGATGGCCGATATCCGTGCCGAGCAGCCTTCCGTATTCGCCGCGCTCAGCAGCGCCGGCATGTTGTGCTGCCGCTTCAAGCGCGGCTCCAGTTCCTCGATCAGCAACCATGCCTGGGGCACGGCCATAGATTTGAAGCTCGACGGCATCCTCGATGCCTATGGCGACGGCAAGGTGCAGTTCGGGCTGACGCTGATCGCGCCGATCTTCAACCGTCACAAATGGTTCTGGGGCGCAACTTTCCCCAAGGAAGACGGCATGCATTTTGAGGTGAGCACCGAAAGATGCGCGCCTGGCAGGCCTCGGGCAAACTCTTTTCGGGCGGTTCCTCGCCTGATGATGCCAACATCATGCTGGGCGAACGCTCGCAGCGCGTGAAGGAGCTTCAGCAGCGCCTCAATAGGCTGGGCGAGAGGCTCAAGCCGGACGGCGTTTTCGGCCCGATGACCCATGCCGCCGTTATGGCCTTCCAGGGCGCCAACGGTCTCACCGTCAACGGCATCGTCACTCCCGCCATGTGGTCCAAACTCGTGTCCATGACGTGAGAATCTGAGCCGGCATGGAGAGCGTCTACCGGATTCTGGGAGAACGGAAGCCCCGCAAGCTCAAGGCGCGGCAGGCCAGAAAACTTGCGGCGGCACCATCCGCAATTCCGTTGCCGCCGCTGCCGGCAATTGCGGACGCCCGTTTCCTGCTTCCGGGTAATGCCGACTACGCCACCTATCTGCCGCTTCATAACAAACGCAACGATGTGGCGCCCGCGCTCCGCATCGTCTGCACCTCGACGCAGGCCGTTTCGGACTGCGTCAAATGGGTGCGCGACAACAACCTGCCGCTGGCGCTGCGCTGCGGCGGCCATTGCTACGAGGGCTTCTCGCAATCGGCGGGCGTTGTGATCGATCTCCGCCGTATGGGACTGGTGACGGTCGATGCGGCGCGGAAGATGGTGACCGTGAGTGGCGGCGCCAATCTCGGCAAAATCTATCGCGCCGTCGCCGATAAGGGTTTTGCCTTCGCGGGCGGCAGCTGCCCCACTGTCGGTGTTGCCGGCCATGCGTTGGGCGGCGGACAGGGTTTGCTCGGCCGACGTTTTGGACTGGCGTGCGACAATCTCCTGTCGATCAAGATCGTCGATGCAAATGGCGTGATCAAGGTCGCGGACGCCGTGAATAACTCCGATCTGTTCTGGGCATGCAAGGGCGGCGGCGGCGGCAGTTTCGGCGTGGCCACCGGATTCAAATTCCGCATCCATGAACTCACCCATGTGCGAACCTTCCGCATCGGCTGGAAATTTCCCAACACCGGCGCCGGACGGACGCGCGCAGCACAGGTCTTCGACGCCTGGCAGAAATGGGCGCCCTCGGCGCCGCGCAACATCACC
Organism: Hyphomicrobiales bacterium; assembly: GCA_012032065.1. GTDB lineage: Bacteria > Pseudomonadota > Alphaproteobacteria > Rhizobiales > Aestuariivirgaceae > Aestuariivirga. The sequence continues at coordinate 9,613 of JAAURV010000038.1, read as the reverse complement.
GCGATCATGAAGGTGCAGAAAGCGAGCGACGGGCAGCTGTCGCTTCGCGTCATCGGGCAATCCACGGGCAGCCGCGCCGAACTCGAAAGCGAACTCAATACGCATCTGATCGTCAGGCCGCCTACCTCCGCTCTCGAGATCGTGCGCAAGACCTTCATGGCGGCGATCGAAAGTTTCGCCGGAAGCTTCGACTACGAGTCGACCTACATGAAGGCGAAGTCCGACTTCGTTACAACGCCTCTCACAGCGGCGGCAATGCAGACGCTCTTCACCGGACTGCTTGCCATTCCCGCCGGCCATGTCGCGGCCCTTTGCGATCCCTATGGCGGCGCCATTTCGGATGTAGCGCCATCAGCCAGCGCATTTCCCCGTCGCGGCGCCAACACCTATTGCATTCAGTATTATTCGCGCTGGGCCAATGCGGCGGACACGCAAACGCGACTGCAACGCATTACAAATGTCTACGATGCCATGCGTCCCTTCATGCCAGGCAAGGCCTATGTGAACTATTGCGATATCGATCAGGCGAACTTCGCCGCATCATATTGGGGCGGCAATCTTCCGCGCCTGAAGCAAGTGAAAGCAGCGCAGGACGCTGCAAATTTCTTCCGTCATGCGCAGAGTGTTCCACTGCCATAATTGATCACGGGATCGCCCTATTGTCGGCCCATCGCCGCATATGATCGCGCCTGCAAGCCGCCGGCATCGCACAGAGAGGGGATGTCCGGCACCATGGGGCGCGGTGACGGCGACGCGCCTGTCAACACAAAGACAGGAGTCTACCATGAAGACCATTCTCGCCGCTTTCGCATTCGTGGCCGTTGCCGCTTCGCCGGCATTCGCGGATTGCGCGGGCGATCTTGCCAAGATCGACGAAGCAATGAAAACCGCGCAGCTTGACGAAGCAAAGAAGACGCAGGCCATGGGCCTCGTCGACACGGCAAAAGCCGCCAACGACAAGGGCGATGCCGCAGCCTGCGAAACCGCAACCAAGGAAGTGCTCGCACTTCTCGGCATGTAACGCGGGAAACCGTGGCATTCTCCCGGGCGTTATGCCCGGGAGAACCTGGTGCATCAGCAACTTTACTGCCCGCTGGAACAGTCGCCATCGTTCCGGCGGATTTGCTTTGTGGCGTCCCACTCCGGGGGGTACTTCAGAAGAGAGTTGCTTTCGCCGCCGCGCTGTCGTTGGGTCTCGCCGGATCTGCTTTTGCGGGCCAATGCCCGGCGCTCATGGGCAAGATCGACGAAGCCATGAAGTTGCGCGGCATCTAATTCGCCACGCACCCATGCAGAAGCGGCAATGCCGCTTTACCGATGTTGCGGCGGGGCACGATTGTCGCCTCGCCAATTGTATGATTTATTCCTTCCGAGCCGGCTGACAAAGGTGCGGCCGTGCCATGGGAGGACTGACATGATCAGGAAATCGCTCGCCTGCGCGGCCGCTGTTGCCGCGCTCCTTGCCGCAAGCACTGCCTTCGCGGATACCAAGGACAAGAAAATCGCGCTCTCCAACAACTACGCCGGAAATTCGTGGCGTCAGGCGATGCTGCGGAGCTGGGACAAGGTGACGAAACAAGCCGTCGCCGACGGTATCGTCGCCGCGGCCGACCCCTTCACCACCTCGGAGAACCAGGTGACGGAACAGGCCGCGCAGATTCAGAACCTGATCCTGCAAGGCTATCACGCCATCGTTGTCAATGCCGCCTCGCCGGACGCTCTGAATGGCGCAGTGAAGCAGGCCTGCGACGCGGGCATCATCGTCGTCTCCTTCGACGGCATCGTGACCGAGCCATGCGCCTGGCGGATCGCCGTCGACTTCGCCAAGATGGGCGAAGTTCAGCTCGACTATCTCAACGAAAAGATGAAGGACGGCGGCAATCTGCTTGAAATCAGAGGCCTTGCCGGCGTGTTCGTGGACGATGAGATCTCCAAGGGCATTCACCGCGGTGCGGAGAAGTTCCCGCAATTCAAGATCTCCGGTTCGGTGCATGGCGACTGGGCCCAGGAAGTGGCGCAGAAGGCGGTTTCGGGCATTCTGCCTTCCCTGCCCGAAATCAAGGCCGTGGTGACGCAAGGCGGCGACGGGTATGGCGCGGCACAGGCTTTCGCAGCTGCTGGCAGGCCGACGCCGCTCATCATCATGGGCAACCGCCAGGACGAGCTGCAATGGTGGAAGGAGCAGAAGGACGCCAACGGTTACGAGACCATGTCGGTCTCGATCGCGCCCGGCGTTTCAACGCTCGCGTTTTGGGTGGCGCAGATGATCCTCGACGGCAAGGAAGTGCCGAAGGATTTGACGGTGCCGTTCCTGCGCATCGACCAGGCCAATCTCGAAGCCAATCTCGCCACGACAGAGAAAGGCGGCGTCGCCAACGTCGAATACTCGATGGAAGACGCGGCCAAGGTCGTCGCGGGCAAATAGGGCTTGAACGGGACGGCTATCAGACTGGACGGCGTCGAAAAATCTTTCGGCGCCGTCCGCGCCTTGGGCGGAGTCGATCTGAACGTCGGCGCTGGCGAATGCCTGGGGCTTGTCGGCCACAATGGCGCGGGCAAATCCACGCTCATGCATGTGCTGACCGGCACGCTCGCGCCGGACAAGGGCGGTCTTGAGGTGGGTGGCACGGCGATCGACGGTCCATGGTCCCCGGCATTGTCGCGCGCACGGGGCATTCGCTGCGTATTCCAGGAGCTCTCGCTCTGCCCCAACTTGACCGTGACGGAGAACACCCGCGTGGTACATGGCGCGCTGCGCGGGTTTGGCTGGAAGCGGAAAGCACGCGCGCTCATCTCCGTGAAGCTGGATGAGATTTTTCCCGGCCATGGCATTGACGTGGATTCGGAAGTGGCGGACCTGCCAATCGGCCAGCGCCAGATGGCGGAGATTGCACGCGCGTTCACGGTAACCAGCGAACCGCTGCGGCTGGCGATCCTCGATGAGCCGACGTCTTCTCTCGATGCCGTGACCGCGGCGCAGCTTCTTGCCTACATCGCAAAGGAAACCGCGCGCGGAACCTCCATCATCCTCATTTCGCATCTGCTGGGAGACATCATCGGCGCGAGCCACCGGATCGTGGTGATGAAGGATGGCAAGACCGTCGCCGAGCGGCCCGCGAAGGATTTCTCGCGCGCATCTCTCGTCGCGGCCATGGGAAGCGAGCATGCACCGGCTGCCGCAGCTGCCCCGTCTCAAGCGGCAAGCGGCGAGGAAGTGATCCGTGCGCATCCCATGACATCGCCTGTGGCGCACGAGTTTGTTGCGATGAGAGGCGAGATTGTCGGGCTGGCAGGCCTCGCGGGTCATGGCCAGACGCGGATGCTGTTGCAGCTCTTCTCCGGACGCGAAGCGAATGTGAAAGGCGCGGTGGCGTTCATCGCGGGCGACCGGCAGTCGGATGGAATCTTTGCTCTCTGGTCGATTGCGCGGAACGTCACGGTGCGTTCGCTTAAGGCGCTTCGTAAAAACGGACTGATCGATCTGGCGCGCGAAACCGGCATGGCGCGGCACTGGCGCGAGGCAATCGGCATCCGCACGCCGGACATGGACAACAACATTCTCACATTATCGGGCGGCAATCAGCAGAAGGCACTATTCGCGAGGGCTTTGGCCTCCGATGCCTCGATCATCCTGATGGACGATCCGATGCGCGGCGTCGATGTCGGAACCAAGCTCGAAGTCTACGGCATGATCCGCGCCGAAGCGGCGAAGGGCCGGACCTTCGTCTGGTATACGACCGAAATCGAGGAACTCTCTCACTGCCACCGCGCCTTTGTGTTCCGCAATGGCGCGATTTCCGCCGAACTCGGCCCCAAGGAATTGACCGAGGAGCGCGTGCTCCAGGCTTCCTTCGCGGAGTCTGCCGCATGATGAGCCGGAGCACACTGCGCGCCGCCCTGCCCTTTCCTGTCGCTCGCCGTCGTGCTGGCCGCCACCTTCTATGTGCAGCCCAGAACCATGAGCTACTTCGGTCTCAATCTGATGCTGCAATATGCCGTGCCGATTGCGCTCGCCACCATCGCCCAGATGTTCGTGATCACGGTGAACGATCTCGACCTGTCGATTGGACCCTTCGTAGGGCTGGTGAGCTGCATCGGCGCGACGCTTCTGCTGGACACGCCCGCACTGGGCGTGCTCGCGCTGCTCGCGCTCATTGCGGCTTATGCGGCGATTGGCGCACTGATCCATCTTCGAAACCTGCCTTCGATTGTGGTGACGCTCGGGCTTTCATTTGTTTGGCTGGGAATTGCGATCCTCATTCTCCCCTCGCCCGGAGGCAAGGCGCCGGACTGGCTGAAGGCGATCATGGGCGTGCAGCTTCCGCTGGTTCCGTTTCCCATCGTTGCCGCTGTCGTGATCGGCCTCGCGGTGCATCTGGCGCTGATGCTGTCGTCTTATGGCGTGGTCGCGCGCGGCGCCGGCGGAAACGCCAAGGCGATGACTCGCGCGGGCTGGTCCATGCTCAAGACCAAGATGGCGATGTACGCTCTCGCCGGATTGTTTGGCGTGCTGTCCGGGCTGGCGCTGCTGGGCCTCACCACATCGGGCGATGCCCATGTGGCGGACCGCTACACGCTCTTTTCCATTGCCGGCGTGATCCTGGGCGGCGGCGAATTCATCGGCGGGCGCGTATCGCCCATGGGGGCCGTCGTCGGCGCGCTGACGCTGGCGCTCGCCGGATCGTTCCTCATCTTTCTCAGGATCTCTCCCGACTGGCAGATTGGCGCGCAAGGCGCGATCCTCATCGTCGTTCTGGCGCTCCGCGCGCTGGTGACCTACGGAGACCGCAGATGATCCGCAAGATGTTCGGCGAAGCCTGGGTCTGGTCATTCATCGCGGCATTGGCGGTGTGGCTGGCGACAATTGCCTTCACGCGGGGCCAGGGTGCGGGCGAAATTATGACTGCCGCGCTCTCATTCGCCACCTTCACCATCATCGTTGGCCTGGGCCAGATGATGGTCATCACCACAGGCCCCGGCAATGTGGACCTCTCGATCCCGGCGACAATCACACTCTCGGGCGTGGTGGCCATGAAGGTGATGGACACGGACAGTGCGCGTTTGCTGATCGGCATCGCGGCGGCATTGAGTGCGAGCCTGGCGGTGGGCGTGTTCAACTATGGTTTGATCCGGCTGCTCCGCATTCCGCCGATCATCGCGACACTGTCGTCGGCGTTTCTGGTGCTCTCGACCGCCATATCCTATGGCCGGGGCATCCGCATCAAGCCGCCGCCGCCATTGGCCGACTTTGCCACGACGCGGGTCTTTGGCATTCCGCTCGCCGCTGTCCTTGTCCTTCTTCTGAGCATTGTGCTTGCCGTGATGCTGCGGCGGACGGTCTATGGGCGAACCGTGCTGGCCGTGGGCCAGAATGCGCGGGCAGCATGGCTGGCGGGGCTGAAAGTGGATGCAACGCGCTTCGCCACCTATGTTCTGAGCGCCCTGCTCGCGGGAGTATGCGGCATCATGCTCTCGGGGTTCTCCGGCGGCGCGGCACTGAACATGGGCGAGGAATTCCTGCTCGCTTCGATTGCCGTTGTGGTGATCGGCGGCACCTCGGTGGCGGGTGGCCGCGCCAATGTGCCGGGCATCTGGGGCGCGGCGCTGTTCATGTATCTGCTGGTCACCATGCTCAACACGTTCGGCGCCAGCGCGGGGATCCGGCTGATCCTGACCGGGCTTATCATCATCGCCGTCATCGCCGCCGCCGGGGGCGAGAGGGAAGCCCGCTGACCTGTTGCGGGAAAGCCGCAGCCGCCAAATGTTCGTGAGCGCCCCCGCCAAGGCACTCTTTGGCCACACTTTTTTCGCGTGTCGCGAGCATACCTGCGTCATCAACGGCAATTTCAGAACCGGATCCACGACAATGAAAAAGCTCTTTGCAGCCGCCTTCTTGGTGGCGCTGACAACCAGCGGAAATGCCGCTACGGCCGGCCAATGCCAGGACGATGTGGCCAAGATCGACGCCCTGCTAACCGCCAACTCGCTCGACACCGAGCAGCGCGCCCAGCTCGAGGACATGCGCAATCAGGCCGTCCAGCTCTGCGGCGCCGGCAATGAGGAAGAAGGCCTCGCCGTCACCGCCGAGGCCAAGGCGACGTTCAATATCGAGTAGCTTTCTTCGTCAGCCGTGGAATGCCAGCATCGCGAACAGAATGCTGGCGAGCGCCGAGACGAAAACTCCAGCGATGAAAAGCTGAAGGCTCGACAACAGCGCCATGTTTCCAGTGCGCGCCAACTGCCCGCCGGTGCGCCGAGCCATCGCATGGGAAACGGTGAGCAGCACGACGAAGGCCAGCTTCGCGTGGAACCATGGATCGGACACGCCGCCGCGGAGCCACAGCAGCGCCAGCCCGGTGATCCAGATCAGCGCAATCACACCATCGCCGATCTTCGCGATGGTCATCCGTTGAAGTCCGAGACCCTTCGCCATCTCGCCGCTCTTGCCTTCAGCAAGACGCGTGTTGACGAGGTTCGAGAAGCTCAAACCCGTGCCAAGTGCGATGACCATGATGTGGAGGATGAGAATCAGCGTGTGCATGGGGCGGCCTAACGGATGACGATCGTGCCCTGCGACACCCGCACGGCACTCCCCGCCACTCTTACCGCGGATATGGCTTCGCCCGCGACATCGATTTCGAGATGAAGATCGGAGGGACGGCCCATCTCGTAGCCCTGTTCCAGCTCATATTTATGTGTGCCGGGTCCAAGATTCTCCGCGCCCAAGAGATGGGCCGCGAGAATAGCTGTAGCGCCGCCTGTAGCTGGGTCCTCCGGGATGCCAACGGTCGGCGCGTACATGCGCGAGCGGAATGCCGTCTTCGGATTGTCCCCGCCCCGCGTGAAGAGATAGGCCATCTCGACGCCGAGCTTGCCGATCATTTCGGACCAGTGCGGCTCAATCACCTTGGAACCCGCAAGCGCTGCACGGCTTTTGACCGGTACGTAGAAGCAGCGTGGCCCGCCCTGATAAAGGCCAAGGCCATGGCCATCGAAACCGATCTCCTCGGGATCAAGAAAAAGCGCCTGCGCCACCGTTTGCTTGGACGGAAGCGGCAAATCTACGGCGAAGGGAACCACTGGAGCCGTGAACATCGCGCGTGAGGCATCCGTCGATGCGCGTGACTTTGACCGGAACCAGACCGGCATTCTCCTCAAGCGTGATCAGCGTTTCGAAACTGCAGCCCGGCTTGTTCTTGAGTTCGGCGAGAAGAATTGCGGTTCCGGCGGTGGGATGACCCGCGAAGGGAATCTCACCGCCGGGAAGGAAGATGCGGATGCGCGCCGTGTGGCCCGCGTCCTCCGGTTTCATGACGAAGACCGTTTCGGAGAGATTGAACTCGCGCGTGACGGTTTGCATCTCCGCCGTGGTCAGTCCATCGGCATCGAGAACGACGGCGAGCGGATTGCCGCCGAAGCGGCGCGTGGTGAAGACATCGAGGGTGTGGAATGTGTGAGCCATCACCTGGCGATACGATCAACCGGAACAAGCTTCAATCGAAACATTGTCCCGAATGTAGCGCTTTCCTCAGGGGATCGTGACTTCGCTGCGCTGGCCTGCCTTCACTTCCACAAGCTTCTCACCGATCAACTCTTCGCCTTTCCTCGCACGCACGAGATAGGCGCCCGCTTTCGCGGCTTTGTTGATCGACTCCGCATAGTCGGTGGTGATCCACTTGTTCTTGCCATCGAGCCCCTTTTCGCCGGAAAGGATTTCCATAACGGTGGCGCCAGGCGCACTGACGGCGAGGTAGCCCGCACCCGCATTGAGAACCACTTCGGTGATGGTTCCCGCTTTCACTTCAACCTGTTGCTCGGCTTTGGCGAGATCGAGCTCGAATGTCGCGATGTAAGTGCCGGCCGGAAGATCGAAGACGGGCTTCGAATTGTACTGCGTGGCGATCCATGTGGGCTTGCCGCCCGAGGGGTCGGCTTTCGAAACCGAGAAGGCCGACCGGTCTGGCGCCGCCTCGCTTCCCTCCGCGAAGATCGCGGAGAGTGTCAGCTTGCCCGCACCCATGGCGACTTGCACCGTCTTCCTCTCGCCAGGCGCCACCGCGAAGGGCTGTTCGACAGATGCCGCGCCCAGCGTGAGCTTCACTTTGTAATCGCCGGCCGCGAGCATGAAGGGCTGCGAAGGGCCATACTTGGTGCCGAGCCATGTGCCCTCCGGCGTGGCCACCTCCCAGGCAAGACTCGGGTCCTGCAAAGCCGCGGTTCCGTCGGAGGTAGCGGTGAATGTCACCAGACCGGCATTGAAATGTGTCTTGATCTCCGCTGTCTTCCCGGCTTCGATCTTGAATGGCACGGCGGTCTTCACGAGGTCGGTATTCAACAGCATCACGTAATCGCCCGGCTCGACATTGATCTTGATCTCCTTGCCATAGGTCGTGGTGACAAAAGCGCCGGGACCGCCCGCGCTATCGGCCTGACGGACTTCCCATGCGGCGGAGAGATAGGGCTCCCGGCAGTTCCGCGTTCTCCGCCATCTTGACCGATCCGATCAGATTGAACTCAGGCGCGGCGGGTTCAGGCGGCGGCGAAGGCGCGGTCGCGACCGTCTTCTTCAACGCATCCTCAAGTTCATCCGCGTTGTTGGCGGTGACAGCAATGCCGCCTGTGCGCTCCGCGAGACATTGAAGCTGCGCGACCGCCCCTTTGTCGTCGAGGCCGAAGCCAACGGTGTGGACGGTGAGTTCAACGCCCAGCCTTTCAATTTCGTCCGCCACCGCGCAAGGATCGAGGCCGCAGGTTTCGATGCCGTCGGAAACCAGAATGACGGTTGCCTTGCGCTTGGTGTATTTGAGCGACTCGGCCGCCATACGCACCGCCTTGGTCATCGGCGTCTTGCCCTTGGGATTGAGGCCGTTGACGGATTTCAGATAGGCGCTGGCATCGAGCGCGCCTGGCTCGGAGAGAACCTGAATGTCGTCGCAGGAGCCCTTCTCGCGATGGCCATAGGCAACGAGACCCAACTCATCGGAAGGCTTCCATGTACCGACCACTTTCGCGACCACTTCCTTCGCGATTTCCATTTTCGACTTGCCGTTGATCTGTCCCCACATGGAGCCCGATGCATCGAGCACGAGAATAACGCGCTGCCCTTCCTCGGCGCAAACCGGCAAGACAAGGAAAACTGCGATGAGTATGGTGGCGAGCGAGCGAAGCATGGGTGACTGTCTCCCGTATGAAGCTTAGTGCATGATACCGTCGTAGAGCAGTTTGAGCGAGACCAGCAAGAGCGAGGCTTCGACCAGGCGGAAGAACAGCTTCTCCGGCAGCACCTTGACCAGACGATAGCCCGCAAATGTGCCGGCCACGGCGATTGGCGCAAGCATGGCGGCGGTCTTGAGATTTCCTGGAGTGAACATACCAAGCGCCCAGTAGGGAACAAGCTTCACCGCATTCACCACCGTAAACAGGATAGTCGTGGTCCCGGCATAGATCAGCTTGTCGAGCTTCTGCGGCAGCACATACATCTGATAAGGCGGCGCTCCCGCGTGTGAGACGAAGCTTGGTGAAGTCCCGCGATCGTCCCCCAAACATCCCGCTCGGCGGAACCATCGGCGGGCTTCGCCAAGGCGGGCCGCGCTGCGATATCGCTTGTAAAGCG
>JAAURV010000353.1 GCA_012032065.1 Hyphomicrobiales bacterium | reverse complement strand
CGCGCGGCGTCGCGTCTCGCCGCGTGGGTGTCCGAAGTGGCCGAGCCGGTCGTGCTTTCGAAAGCCGGGAGTCCGCTGGCTTACGTGAAGACTGGCCCCGGCCATGTCTGCTTGGGAAAAAGCGGCGAGGCATTGGCTTTGAGAAACGAACATTCGGCGGGCAATGCGATCGATGTCGCCGCCTTCGCTACAGCCGATGGCCGCATGATCGGCGTTAATGGCGCGACATCGCTCGAAGTGAGCTTGCTGAAAGGCTTGACCACGTCGGCTTGCGGTTACTTTACAACCGTGCTTGCTCCGAGCGCTGCGCCCGGAAGCCACTACCACTTCGATCTCGGCCGCCACGGCAAAGGCGGCGCGGCGCGGATCTGCGAGTAATCTCTGATGAGCTGGAATCCCGCACTGGCGCCCGGTTGCCCCGATGACGTGGGCGCCGGCGCAATTGAAACGCTGATCGTGCCGCGGGCGCGGGACTTGGGCGGCTTCGAAGTGCGCCGCGCCTTGCCGGCGCCGAAGCGGCAGATGGTCGGGCCTTTCATTTTCTTCGATCAGGCGGGGCCCGCGGAGTTCCTGACCGGCCAGGGCGTCGATGTCAGGCCGCATCCGCATATCGGTCTTGGCACTGTGACCTATCTCTATCGCGGCGATTTCCATCACCGTGACAGCCTAGGCACCGACCAGACCATTCTTCCGGGCGCGCTTAACTGGATGGTGGCCGGCAAAGGCATCACCCATTCAGAGCGCACCAGCGCCGAAGCGAGGAGAGGTCCGCACAGCCTGTTCGGCATCCAGACCTGGATCGCGCTGCCGGAAGAACACGAAGACATGGCTCCGGTGTTCGAACATCATGGCAAGGAGACGCTGCCTGAGCTCGACGCCGAGGGCATCAGGCTGCGGCTGATTCTCGGCGAGGCCTATGGAAAGTCAGCGCCCGCGACCATGCTGTCGCAAACCTTCTACGCCGATGTTGTGCTCGAACCCGGCGCACGGCTTCCGCTGCCGGACAATCACGAGGACCGCGGCATCTACATCACCGAAGGCAGTCTCACGGTGTCGGGACAGAGTTTCGAGCACGGCCAGATGATGGTGTTCCGCCCCGGCGATAAAATCACGGTCGGCGCTGGCGAACGCGGCGCGCGGCTGATGCTTTTGGGCGGCGCGACGCTGGGCGGCCCACGTTTCATCTGGTGGAATTTCGTCGCGTCATCGAAAGAGAAGATCGAAGCGGCGAAAGAACAGTGGCGTCAGGCGCGCTGGGGCGAAGGCCAGTTCGATTTGCCGCCCGATGACCGAAGCGAGTTCATACCGCTTCCTCCGTGATCACGGATTCGTGATCTGAGCTTGCGAAACTTTTCCAATCCGCGAACAGCCACGGCGCGTTTTCGATGGCACGGGCAGGCCTGACGGCCTTCCGCGCAACGCAAATAGTCCGTATACGGACGATCAACACCTAGGGAGAAGATTATGCGCAAGGTTTATCTCGGCGCCGCGATGGCGCTTGGCCTGATGGCCGGAACGGCATCCGCCGCCAATATCGTCGATACGGCGAAATCCGCCGGATCCTTCAACACACTGCTGGCCGCGGCGCAGGCCGCGGGCCTCGCAGACGCGCTGGCAACCGGAGAGAACCTGACGGTGTTCGCGCCGACCGACGAGGCATTCGCCAAGCTTCCCGCCGGCACGGTTGACGAACTTCTCAAGCCGGAAAACAAAAGCAAGCTCGCCGCCATCCTTCTTTATCACGTGCTGCCGCGCAAGCTTGCATCGAACCAGATGCTGCCCGGCCCCTTCCATGTGCGCACGCTCAAGGGCGAAGGCGACCGCACGCTCGCTGTGGCCAAGGGCGCGGGCGGCGTAACAATCGACAGTGCCAATGTCGTCAAAGCCGACATCATGACCGACAACGGTATCATTCATGTGATCGACACGGTGATGCTGCCGGCGAATTGAGGGGTGATCAGCGGCGGGGAGCGAGGCAAAATCCGCGCTTCCCGCTCATGCAGCAAACACTTCAGCCCGCGTGAGATGAAGGAACCTGCGGCCGCCTGTGTCAGGCCGGCCGAAGCGGTCGAAAGCCGCGCGCAAGCGAGCTGGATTTTCGGCAATGGCGCCAGCGCGTGACGGATCGTTCGCGGCCAGTTTGCCGTTTGTAGTCACTATGACGATTTTGCCTCCGCCTCGTATCGTTCCCAAGCCTTTGCTTCCGGCAAATCGAGCAAGTTGATACCGCCCCTCAAGGCGGCGAGATGTTCGAGTTACGGTGCAGTCCAGTGCATTTAATTCTCCTCGCCCCTTCTCCCGCCCGGCCTCGGTCCCCGCTTCCCCGGGATAAGGCTGCGGCCTGTCTTCTTTTCCAGGCGCTTGAAGAACGCGGCGTCGCCGCGTGGGCGGCCGATGGTTTCGTCGTTGCGCACGGTCATGTCCTCGTAGCTTGAAATCTCGCCCGAGATCAGCGCCCGCATGTCCGGAAAGCGCGAGAGCATCGGCGCAGTGTCCGTGAGCGCGTCTTTGCATTTCTTGAGAGAGGCCGCCGCTGACGACCAGCGCCGGTCTTCCGGCCGCGCCGTGAGGGCTGGAAGAAATCGGCTAGCGCATAACGCGCTCAAGTGGAATCACTTGAGCGTTCAGTTATGCGCCAGATTCAAATTGCTAGAGCAACTTACCGGCGGTCGAATGACCGCCGGTTGCTCTCGAGTATCGAGCTCTCAGTTGCGGCCTTTAAAACCGCGGACTGAGCCGCGATGCACTGAGCCATGTGAACATTTCTTGGACCTGCTTTAAGCAATTCTTGACCTACTTGAGCCAAGTTCGCTCTATGTGGCAGGCAATCGACATTGTGTTTGACGTTCTCTCCGAAGCGTGGGTCTCGCGCAGCAAGGATAAAGGCAAAGCCAATTTCTCTTGGCCTGAATTGCTGGTCATCGGTGCAGTGATTTGCATCGTTGGCTACATGTTCAATAGCATTGCCGCGCGTTACATTCCGGATTGGCCGATGGGTTTCGGCTCGCCAATGTTTGGCCGCTACGGGGACAACGAATCCTAGAGCGGTTCCGGCTCTTCGCACACTTTCCGCCATCGGCGGCCTTGAGCCGCCGAACCAGACTTCGGTAGCTGAGAAGTTGGTTCGGTCTCAGGATGCGTGACTGCACGCGTCCACACGCCCGAAAGTCTGGGTCGGCGCGTCAAGCGCGCCGATCGAGGGCTAGAGCGCCCGGCGACATTGAATCATGTCGCCGATAAGGAATCGCGCCGATTCAATAACTTGGAGCATGTCCTTGCCGCCAA
>JAAURV010000352.1 GCA_012032065.1 Hyphomicrobiales bacterium | reverse complement strand
GAGGCATTGAGTCTCTGGGCCGAAGACGCGGCACTTCCCGCAGCGCGCGTTCGTTGGCTCGCGCGGCGCTTCGCGCCGCTTGGCTGGAATGACGGATGAGGGGAAAATTTCCGTCGCTGCGCGATCCGGCAAAGCCCACGACCGAAACGGCGAGCGCCAGAATGACCAGCACGGCCAGCAATTCGACCATGGTGAACCCGGCATCAGCTCTTGATGTCGCTGTCCTCATCGCTGCCGCCTTCCTTGCCGTCGCGCCCGAATGTGTAAACGGTGAACGGCCGGTCCGCCGCCGGCGATTCGTACTTGTAGGGTTTGCCCCAGGGATCGAGCGGCACATCGCCCTTGTTGATGTAGGGCCCGCTCCAGCCCGCAATGCCGCTGCCGTTCCTCACCAGCGCGTCGAGACCTTCGGCCGACGTCGGATAGCGCCCGACATCGATGTGAAACAGCTCGAGCGAGGTCACGAGACTCTCGACCTGAATTTTCGCGGTCTTGGCCCGGGACGAGCCGAGATAACCAATGACGCGCGGCCCGATGATCGACGCCAGCAGCACCAATATGACAAGGACCACGAGAAGTTCGACAAGCGTAAAGCCGGCTTCGCGGTGTCTCTTCTGTCTGGATTTTTGCATCATTCGCGGCCCCGGCTAAAACGCCAAGTCGTTGAGACTGAGGATCGCACTCATGAGCGAGATGATGATGAACGCCACAACTCCACTGAGAGCGAGGATAATTGCGGGCCCGAGGAGTGTCAAGCTGCGCTCCACCGCCTGCTCGAACTCCTCTTCCGTGATCGCGGAAATTTGCGTGAGACTTGCGGTCAGATTTCCGGTTTCGTTTCCCACCCGCAGCATGCGCGCCAGCAGCTTCGGAAACATGCTGGAGCGCTCAAGCGGCGCGATGAAGTCCTCGCCGCGCCGCAACGCCAGCTCCATCTCGTTGACCAGCGCCACGATGCGCGGATCGGCGACCGCCGGTTTCACCAATCTGAGACTGTCGCCAAGCGTGAGCCCGGAAGCCGCCAGCGTCGCGAAAACCCGGGCAAAGCGAACCACCGCCGCTCGTTTCAAAAGCGTGCCCAGCACCGGAATGCCGGACGCGACCCGCAACAGCAAAGCCTTGACGCTCGGCAGCCCCGCAAGCAGCGCAATGGTCAGCGCCGCCGCTGGAACACCGATCGCCAGGCTCCAGACATTTGCAACCATCCAGTCGGAAATCCCAAGCACGAGCTGCGCCGCTTCAGGCACCGGCGCGCCCGAGCCCACGATCATGTCCTTGATGCGCGGAACGATCGACACAAGAATGAAAGCCACCGCACCCAGCGCCAGCGCCACCAGCAGCAGCGGATAGGCCAGCGCCGAGACGACCCGCGAACGTATCCGCTGCTCGCGCTCGCGGGTGATAGCGATCTGTTCGAGCAGTGCTGGCAACTTGCCCGAAGCTTCACCCACCTCGACCATGCCGAGATAGTAGGGCGGAAACACTTGCGCCTCCGCGAGCACGTCGTGAAAGCTGCGGCCCTTCCGGATTTCCGCTCGAAGCCGTCCCACGGTGGAGGAGAAATCCGAGGCAAACGCCTCCCGCGCCAGAAGATCGAGCCCATCGTTCAGCGTCAGCCCCGCCTTCAGCAGCCAGGCAAGCTCACGCGTAAACAACGTGATCTCCATCCGGCTTGCCGCGCCCCCACGCAAACTGAATGGCCGCGAGGGCGCGTCGCCCGCCTCCGCCTGCGCAACATCGATCGGATGTAGCCCCAGTTCCCCCAGCCGCCCTATGACAGCCGCGCGGTCCTGCCCCTCGATGAGCCCAGCCACCCGCTCCCCGTCCTCCCGCGCCGCCGAATATCTGAACTTGTTCATGGTGCGGCTAGGATAGCAGCAAACCGGCGATCGTCTCAACTCGGAGAGACATGGTGGCCGTCGGAACTTTTTTGCGGCGCACTATCTAGGTGTATCCGTACACTGATCGTTCAGTCGTGATCGCAAAAGCCGAACGCCGGCGCTCGCCCGCGTCCTTTTCAAAACCCCTTCTTGCTTCCCGAACCGGCCATGGCTTCCGGCTTCCGCTGGAATGAGGGTTAAGAGAGTAGCGTCCAAATAGTATCCGTATACGGATCATATCGCTGCCCGCGCGGCCTGCTCGCGGGAGAGAAATTGCCCCAATCACTCGCTCGTCACTCGTCCCAGTTCCTCGATTGTCGTCACCCCAGCCCTGCATTTGGCCAACCCATCGGTCAGCATGCCGGTCATCCCCGCGGCGCGGGCGGCATCGGCGATCTTGTCGGCACTGACATCGGGGCGGATCAGATTGCGGATGCGCTCGTCGATTTCGAGCATCTCGAACACCGCCGTGCGTCCGATGAAGCCGGTGCCGCCGCAATGATCGCAGCCCTTGGCGCGCCACAGTTCCACGGGCTTCCGCTCCGTCACCGGAAGCCCGCGCAGAACATCGGGGCTGGCGCGATAGGACTCGCGGCAATTGCCGCACAGCCGCCGCACCAGCCGTTGCGCCACCACGCAGCGCAAGGTCGATGCGATCAAATAGGCCTGCACATCGAGATCGAGCAGCCGAGTCACCGCTCCCGCCGCCGAATTGGTGTGCAGCGTGGTCAGCACCAAGTGCCCCGTCAGCGCGGCATTGACGCCGATCTTCGCCGTTTCCGAGTCGCGCATCTCGCCCACCATGATGATGTCGGGGTCGTGCCGCAGGAGCGAGCGCAAGGTTGTCGCGAAAGTCAATCCGATCTCGGGATGCACCTGAATCTGGTTGACACCCTCGACCTGATACTCGACCGGATCCTCGATCGACAGAATCTTTCGCGACGGATCGTTGAGGAAATTGAGGATCGCCGCAAGCGTCGTGGTCTTGCCGCTTCCCGTGGGGCCTGTGACCACGATGAGCCCATGCGCATGCGATGCCTGTCTGCGCAGCACGTCCGCGTCGCGCGCCGCCAATCCCAGCATGTCGAGTTCCGGCGTCACCGCCGACTCGCTCAGGAACCTGATGGCGATGCTCTCGCCGTGCACTGTCGGTATCGTGGCGACGCGGATGTCGTAGTCTCGCTCGCCCGCCCGGATGCGCGCGCGCCCATCCTGCGGCAGGCGGCGTTCGGCGATATTGAGCCTCGTCAGAATCTTGACACGCGACACCGCCGCGCGGCCGAGATCGGACGCAAGCGTTCCCGCATCCTGCAGCAAACCATGACGCGCCTGCGAACCATCACGCGCCACGCGTGGGTTCGATGTGAGATCGGTCGACGCGCGCGCCGAAGCCTCGCGGAACAGGC
>JAAURV010000351.1 GCA_012032065.1 Hyphomicrobiales bacterium | reverse complement strand
GGCAGGCTTTGCTGAAGCGAAGTTCCGACGAAAACGGACCCGAGACCCCACAGTGCCACCGCCATCAGCGCGAAAGGATAGTGGCCGAAGCTCACGGCGAATAGCACCAGTCCCGCAATCAGCGCCGCAAGGCACATGGCAATGACGAAGTCCGCATCAAAATTCGATACCACGCGCGAGGCCAGCGTGTTGCCGAAAACACCAGCGGCTCCAGCCACTGCAAAGGCAATCGAGATCTGTTGCGGCGTTGCGTCGAATCCTTGCGACAGGATCGGCGCGAAATAGCTGAACACCGTGAACTGTCCGGTCATGCTGAGCAGCGTCACACCCAGTACACACAGAATCGCAGGCGATGTCAGCGCCTGTTTCCACGCCGCGAAGTTAAGCGGCGGAACGTTGAGGCCCGGCCGCAACTGCATCCAGACAAGCACGGCGGCGAGCGCGCATATGACAGCCATGCCGCCAAAAACCATCCGCCAGCCAACCAACGCACCCAGCAAACTGCCAAGCGGAATGCCAACCACCGACGACACTGACCAGCCGATGAAGATGAAGGCAATCGCTGCGGAGCGTCGTTCGGGTGACACCATAAGCCCCGCCGTCGCCGCGGCTTGTGGCGTGAAGATCGCGGCTCCGGCAATGGTGATCGCCCGCAGAACCAGAAGCGGTATGTAGTTCGGAACGATAGCCGAGGCTGCATGTCCTACGGCATAAAGCGCCAGCGCAAAGAACAGGAGTTTCCGCCGGTCAATGCTGCTTGTAAGCCCCGCCAGGACAGGAGCGCCAATACCCACCACGACGCCACCCACGAGCAACAACAAACCTACCGTAGCCGCGCTTATGCTGAATTCCGTCGTCAACTGGTTCAGTAGCCCGGCAGGAAGCAGAACCCCGGTGCCGATCACGAAGTTGCCCGCAAGCAACGCCCAGAGGGCCCCCGAAGAGCTCGATTCCGATGGTAGAAAGGCCATTCACCCTCTTATCTCGCAAGCGCGAAATGGCGCTTGCAGTGCCGTTCTCACCGTTATAGGGTTCGCCCCCGGTTCAGATATATTTCGGTCTTACATCAATATGAAAATCAAAAAAGTCGGCATCGTTGGCGCCGGGCAGATGGGCAATGGCATTGCTCATGTCTGCGCGCTGGCAGGGTACAAGGTCGGGATCAACGATGTGAGCCGCGAGCGGATCGAGGCGGGGCTCGCCTCCATCAACGGCAATCTTGCCCGCCAGGTGAAATCCGGCAAGATCAGCGAGACGGATCGCGACAAGGCGCTGAAGCAGATTACAGGCGTTCCGTCATTCGAGGGCTTCGGCGACTACGACTTGGTTATCGAAAGCGCCAGCGAGGACGAACAGGTCAAGCGCAAGATCTATCAGGCGCTCTGTCCGCATCTGAAGCCCGAATGTCTCGTCGGCTCCAATACCTCGTCGATTTCGATCACGCGCCTTGCCGCCGCCACCGACCGGCCTGAAAAGTTCATGGGCATACATTTCATGAACCCGGTGCCGGTCATGGAGCTCGTGGAATTGATCCGCGGCATCGCCACCGACGAGGCGACCTTCACCACGGCCAAGGAATTCGCCATCTCGCTCCACAAGACCATCGCGGTCGCCGAGGACTTCCCAGCCTTCATCGTCAACCGCATCCTGCTGCCGATGATCAACGAGGCGATCTACACGCTTTACGAGGGCGTGGGCGGCGTCGAAGCGATCGACACCGCGATGCGGCTGGGCGTCCGCCATCCCATGGGCCCGCTCGAACTTGCCGACTTCATCGGCCTCGATACCTGCCTCTCGGTGATGCAGGTGCTCTATGAGGGCCTGGCGGATTCGAAGTACCGGCCCTGCCCGCTGCTGGTGAAATATGTCGAGGCCGGCTGGCTCGGCCGCAAGACCAACCGCGGCTTCTACGACTACCGCGGCGAGAAACCTGTCCCGACGCGCTGAGCTTATTCCTTTGGTTCAGCGACCGCTGCCTTGACCAGTTCCACCGCCTCTGGACTGGCCCATTCCGCTGGCCCCAGCAACCTTCCAATTTCCCTGCCGCTCCGGTCCACCAGAACCGTCACAGGAAGTCCGATTGCCTGGAGATCGTTCAGGACTTTCGCCGTCGGCTCGACATAGAGTTTAAGGCGGTCCGCCCCGGTTTCCTGGAGGAACGCCGCCGAGGCCTCCGCCCCTTTCCGGTCGACGCTAATGGCCACCACTTCGAAGTCCGGCCCGCCGAGCTGTTTCTGCAATTCGGCGAGCGACGGCATTTCCTTGCGGCAGGGCGCACACCAGGTAGCCCAGAGATTGATCAGGACAATCCTGCCCTTCCAATCGCTCAATTTGAGTGGCTTCCCCGCTCCATCCTTGAATTGGAGTTCGGCAGCGGCCGGCCGTTCGCTTTTCACAAGAAACGCAGCCAGCGCGCCATTGGAAAAGGCCTTGAAGTCACCTGACGGCGCCGATACCGCCGCCTGCGGTTCAACCTTGCGCCCATCGCTCTGAAACCAGTAAATGCCTGCGGCTCCCGCCGCGACGGCGAGGATCAGGGGAAGAAACCGGCTGGCTCCAGCCTTGGAATTTGCGTTCATAGGACTCTCGATGGCTAACAAGATGTGGGGCGGACGGTTTCAGTCTGGACCGGACGCGATCATGGAGGAGATCAACGCCTCGATCGGCTTCGACCGGCGCCTGTTCGCGCAGGATATCGCGGGCTCGACCGCCCATGCCGATATGCTGGCGAAACAAGGAATCATCTCGAAGGCCGATGCCCAGTCAATTAAGCGGGGGCTCGCGCGGATTCAAGCCGAGATCGAGGCGGGCTCGTTCAGGTTTTCGAGGGCGCTCGAGGACATTCACCTCAATATCGAGTCGCGGCTGAAGAATCTGATCGGCCCGGCCGGCGGCCGCCTTCACACGGCGCGCTCGCGCAACGATCAGATCGCGCTCGATTTCCGGCTCTATGTGCGCGACACCGTCGATCACCTCGATGGCCAGTTGCGCGACCTGCAAAAGGCGCTCGCCGAGAAAGCGCTCGCTCACGCGGCAACGATCATGCCCGGCTTCACCCATTTACAAGTGGCGCAGCCCGTGACCTTCGGCCACCATTGCCTCGCTTATGTCGAGATGCTGGCGCGTGATCGCTCGCGCCTTGCCGATGCGCGCCGCCGCATGAACGAAAAGTCCGCTTGGAGCCGCGGCTCTTGCGGGCACATCGTCCCCATCGACCGCACCGCCACCGCGAAAGCACTCGGCTTCGACCGGCCCACGCCGCAACTCGCTCGATTCGGTGGCCGACCGCG
>JAAURV010000350.1 GCA_012032065.1 Hyphomicrobiales bacterium | reverse complement strand
TATGGAGTACAGGTGAACTCTCTGGGCCTCACCGAGCAGCAACCCGAAAACAATGTGAGCCGCATTCTGATCGAGATGCTGGCCGTGGTGCTTTCGAAGAACGCCCGCGCCAGGGCGGTGCAGCTTCCGGCCTGGAACGAGGCGCTGGGCCTGCCCCGGCCATGGGATCAACAATGGTCGCTCCGCATCCAGCAGATCGTGGCCTACGAAACCGACCTCTTGTCTCACGAAGATATCTTCGATGGTTCTAGAGTCGTTGAATCGAAGGTTGCCGAACTGGCCGCCGAGGCCGAGGCCGAGCTCGCCCGGATCCTCGAAATGGGGGGTGCGGTCGCGGCGATCGGCAAGGGTTACATGAAAGAGGCGCTGGTTGCCTCCAACCTGGAGCGGCTCCGGGCCATCGAGCGCGGCGATACCAAGGTGGTCGGCGTTAATGCCTTCGTAACCACGGAACCCTCACCATTGGCCACCGACGAAGGCAAGGCCATTGTGACCGTGCGGAGGAGTGGAGTTCGAGCAGATCGAACGTCTGAAGAAGTGGCGTGCGGCCCGCAACGCCAAGGCGGTCGAAGCGGCACTGAACGGACTGACCGAGGCCGCATTGGGCGGAGGCAACATCATGGATGCCTCCATCGTTTGTGCCCGCGCCGGCGTCACCACCGGCGAATGGGGCGAGGCCTTGCGCCGCACCTTCGGCGAGTTCAGAGCCCCCACTGGTGTCATTCTTCTAACGCCGCAGGCATCTGAAAAATCACTTGAGAAACTTCAAAATCGTCTCAAAAAAGTATCCTTAATGATTGGTAAACAAGCACATTTTCTGGTTGCTAAGCCGGGACTCGATGGCCACTCAAATGGTGCTGAACAGATCGCTGTCCGTGCCGCCGATAGCGGCTTCGATGTCTCGTACGATGGCATTCGATTGCCGCCTGAGAAAATAGTTGAAGTCGCCCGCGAACGCGCCGCCGACTTGATCGGTTTGTCGATCCTCTCCGGTTCGCACGTCCCGCTGGTCCGCGATGTGATGCACCGGTTGCGCGCAGCCGGCCTCGGAAACATCCCTGTTGTGGTCGGCGGCATCGTCCCGCCCGAGGATGTTCTGGTGCTGAAGCAACTCGGCGTCGCCCGCGTCTATACGCCAAAGGACTTCGACCTCAATCGCATCATGGACGATCTGGTGGGCCTTCTCGAAACCCGGCTAGCTTGAAGTGCCAGGGTCCAACTGAAATCCGCGCCCAGCCGTTTTCTTGACATTCCCCTGCCCCTTCCCTTAGAAGCCCGCGAGGTCGCGGTGGGGTCAAGCCCTGCCGCCAAACATGCGCTGCCCCCGGCACCCAAAACTGCCAATCGCAAATGACCGAAGTCCACTGGTTCGGGATCGCCAGTGGCGCCAAAGGGCGCGGGAAAGAACGAAGGAACGATGTACGCAGTGATCAAGACTGGCGGCAAGCAATACCGCGTCGCCGCCGAACAGAAAATCCAGATTGAGAAGCTTGGCGGAGCCGCCGGCGACCAGGTGGAATTCACCGAGGTGCTGATGGTGGCCAATGGCGGCGCCATCGATGTCGGAACGCCCTTTATCTCGGGCGCCACCGTTGTTGGAACCATCGACTCGCATGACCGCGGCGAACGCATCGCTGTCTTCAAGAAGCGCCGCCGCAAGCACTATCGCCGCCGCAACACCCATCGCCAGGATCTGACTTCGGTGACCATCACCGAAATCCTCACTGGCGGCGCCAAGCCCTCGAAGACGGTAGCGGCACCCATGGCCGAGAAGAAGGTAGCTGCCCCCAAGTCAGAGAGTAAAGCCGCTCCCGCCGAAGCCCAGACGCTCGCAAGCGCTTCACCCATTGCCGACGATATCTCGCTGATCGGCGGCATTGGCCCCAAGATCCTCAAAGGCCTGAACGACATGGGCGTCACCACGCTTACCCAGATCGCCGCCTGGACGCCGGACGATGTCGAGCGGGTCGAGACCGAATTGAAACAGAAGGGCCGTGTCGCCCGCGAGGAATGGATCGAGCAGGCCAAGGAATTGCTCGCCGGCAAACCGCCGCGCGCCAAAACCGACAAGGCCCGCAGCAAGGACAAGGAGTAACACCCATGGCCCACAAGAAAGCAGGCGGTTCATCCCGCAACGGCCGCGATAGCGCCGGCCGCCGTCTTGGCGTGAAATGCTTTGGCGGCGAAAGCGTCATTCCGGGCAACATCATCATCCGCCAGCGCGGCACCACCTGGCATCCGGGAACCGGTGTTGGCATGGGCCGCGACCACACCATTTTCGCGACGGTTCCGGGAAAGGTCGAGTTCCGCCCAACCAAGAACGGCCGCCAGACGGTTTCGGTGAAGCCGGTCCAGGCCGCGGAGTAACGGCAGGCTCTTCCGATCAAGCTGCCGGACCCATCGCTCCGGCACGTCGACAAGTTTTGACGGGGAAGTGGGAAACCGCCTCCCCCGTTTTCTTTTTGGTGCCGCCGATGTCCGCCACGCTCGTCACAGACCGCCTCCTGCTCCGCCCCATCGTGTCAGCGGACGCTCCTGCGTTCGTAAAATATTTGAATAATTATGAAATTACCAAATATACCGCGGTCATCCCCCACCCCTATGGCGCGGCCGATGCGGAGGCTTTCGTCCGTCTCGCGGCCGAAGCTGCGGCCAATGGCAGCCGTCATGACTTTGCGATCGCCCTTAAGGCCGGGCCCGATGAAGCCACGGGCGTCATCACGCTTTCGATCAAGAGCAACGCAACGGGCTGGGTACTCGGTTATTGGCTGGGTCAACCGTTCTGGGGCCGCCGTTTCATGAGCGAAGCGGCGGACGCGGTGGTGGCACATGCCTTCAAGGCGCTTGGCATTGAGAAGCTTGCCGCCAGCTACCAGCTCGGCAACGAAGCCTCGCGGCGCATCCTCGAAGGGCAAGGATTCGCCAACGCCCAGCCCGAAACGGGCTTCTCTTTGGCACAGGGCAAGGACGTGCCGCTGATACGCCTGGAACTTGATTTTGACTCTTACGTCAACGCAAAAGAGCGCGGCCAATGACCGCGCTCTTTGAAACAATCCCTTGTTCTGGCTTAGAAAACCATCGCCACATATTTCGGCACGAGTCTCTTCCGTCCAAGCCCGCCATTATGTTTGGACGCCGCAAGCTTCAGGTTGCCGCGCGACGAGCGCACCGCGATCGACAGATGCTTGAGGCCGTAGCGCACATTGGTTTCTGCGTTGAGCAGCGCGCCGCAATTGCCGCGGAAGCCGATGCCCCGCGCGGTGGCGCACTTCATCTGATAGACGCCATATTCGCCCGCAGCAC
>JAAURV010000349.1 GCA_012032065.1 Hyphomicrobiales bacterium | reverse complement strand
ACTTCTCTAAAATAATCCGGTGTCGTTCTCCCGAATTGAAATGGACCTGATCTGCCCTTTGCAAGGAGTTCCAATAAGTCGACTTTTTGAGGTATCTTTCGAGCCATTCGAACTAGCGTTCTTGTTTGCTCATCCAGTTGACCATGGCGCGCCGGAGATTGGCATTCATACCTGACCTCCAATGGGTCACCAGCTCACAAATCCAGCAGAGCCCGCTGCGGGTCCTCAAGCCCTTCCTTCACCCGCACGAGGAACGTCACAGCTTCCTTCCCGTCCACGATCCGGTGATCGTAGCTGAGCGCCAGATACATCATCGGGCGGATCACTACCTGGCCGTTCACCGCCATGGGGCGTTCCTGGATTTTGTGCATGCCGAGAATGCCGGACTGTGGCGCGTTGAGGATCGGCGTTGACATCAGCGAGCCGTAGACGCCGCCGTTCGAGATGGTGAAGGTGCCGCCCTGCATGTCGGCGATCTGCAACTGGCCGTCGCGGGCTTTGCGGCCGTATTCGGCGATGGTTTTCTCGACCCCGGCGAAGGACAGATGATCGGCATCGCGCAGCACCGGCACGACAAGGCCCTTGTCGGTGCCGACGGCGACGCCCACATGATAATAGTTCTTGTAGACGATGTCCTCGCCGTCGATCTCGGCGTTGACCGCGGGGATTTCCTTCAGCGCCTGGATCACCGCCTTCACGAAGAAGCTCATGAAGCCGAGCTTCACGCCATGTTTCTTCTCAAAAACATCCTTGTACTGATTGCGTAACGCCATGACCGGCGTCATGTCCACTTCGTTGAAGGTAGTGAGCATGGCGGCGACGTTTTGCGCATCCTTCAAGCGGCGCGCGATGGTCTGGCGCAACCTGGACATGCGCACGCGTTCCTCGCGCGAGGCATCTGGTTTCGGGCGAAGGCGCGCGGGCAATTGCCGGAGCAGGTGCGGGCGCCGGCGCTGCGGCGGAGACATTCAGCAGATCGCCTTTCAGAATACGGCCATCCTTCCCGGTGCCTGCGACTGACGCGGGATCGATCTTCTGCTCTTCGACGATCTTGCGAACGGCAGGAGACAGCGGCGCCTCCACCTTCGCAGCCAGTGCGGGGGCGGCAGCGGGTTCGGCTTTCTTGGGCGCCGGAACTTCGGCGGGCTTGGCTGCGGCGGCATCCTCGATTGCGCCCAGAAGTGCTCCGACATTCACGGTAGTTCCGGCTTTGGCGCTGATAGATGCCAGCTTCCCTCCCGCGGGTGCGGGCACTTCGACCGTCACCTTGTCGGTCTCAAGCTCGACGAGCGGCTCGTCGGCTTTGACCGCATCGCCTTCCTTCTTGAACCACTTCGAGATCGTCGCCTCGGTTACCGATTCACCCAGAGCCGGTACGCGGATTTCCTTCGCCATCGTGTGTTTCCCTTTGTCCCCTTAAGCCAACGCTTCGTCGAGAAACGCTTTCAGTTCCCGCAAGTGGCGGCTCATCAATCCTGTCGCGGTCGAAGCGGAGGCCTGGCGGCCCGCATAACGCGCCCGCGTATTCTTCGCACCAATGTAGTCGAGCACACGTTCGATGTTGGGCTGCGCGAAACTCCAGGCACCCATGTTGTAGGGCTCTTCCTGGCACCAGATGAACTCCGCGTCCTTGAATCGCGACAATTCGTGAATGAGCGCCTTGTGCGGCCAGGGATAGAGCTGCTCGACGCGGAGAATGTAGATGTCCTCGATGCCGCGCTTCTCGCGCTCCTCGTAGAGATCGTAATAGACCTTGCCGGAACATAAGATCACGCGCCTGATCTTGGCATCCTTCACCAGCTTGATCTTCTCGCCCTTCAGTGCTTCCGCATCGTCCCACAACACGCGATGGAACGAGGTCTCTGAACCCATCTCCTCGAGGCGCGACGTCGCGCGCTTGTTGCGGAGCAGCGACTTCGGCGTCATCATGATCAGTGGCTTGCGGATATCGCGCTTCAGCTGTCGCCTCAGGATATGGAAGTAGTTGGCGGGCGTCGTGCAATTCGCCACTTGCATGTTGTCCTCGGCACAAAGCTGCAAGAAGCGCTCGAGCCTTGCGGAAGAGTGCTCCGGTCCCTGGCCCTCGTAGCCATGGGGCAGAAGGCAGACGAGGCCCGACATCCGGAGCCATTTGCGCTCGCCCGAGCAAATGAACTGATCGAAGATCACCTGCGCGCCGTTGGCGAAATCGCCGAATTGCGCTTCCCAGAGGGTAAGCGCGTTGGGCTCCGCCAGCGTATAGCCATATTCGAATCCAAGCACGGCTTCTTCGGAGAGCATCGAGTTGATCACTTCGATCTTGATCTTCTGCTCTTTCACCAAATGATTGAGTGGCGTGTAGCGCTTGTCGGTTTCCTGATCGACCAGCACCGCATGGCGCTGCGAGAAGGTGCCGCGCTGCACATCCTGGCCGGAGAGCCTGATCTTGAACCTTCGTTGAGAAGCGTGCCGAAGGCGAGATGCTCGCCCATGGCCCAGTCGATGCCCGCGCCGTCCTCGATCATCTTGCGGCGCGCGTCCAGGACACGCTGCATGGTCTTGTGCACCTTGAATGTCTTGGGAACCTTGGTGAGCTTGAGGCCGATGTCCTTGAGCAGCCGCACATCGACGCCAGTCAAACCCTTGCGCGGATCATCGTAATCCTTCGCGGCTTTCATGCCGGCCCAGCGGCCATCGAGCCAATCGGCTTTGTTGGCCTTGTAGCCTTCCGAAGCCGAGTAATCGTCGTCGAGCCGCTTGCGGTAATCCGCCTTCATGGCGTCAACGTCTTCCGCCGTCATCACGCCTTCGGCCACGAGACGCTGGCTGTAGATTGTCACCACCGTGCTGTGGCTGGCGATGCGGCGATACATGATCGGCTGGGTGAAAGACGGCTCGTCGGTTTCGTTGTGGCCGAAGCGGCGGTAACAGAACATGTCGATCACCACGGGCTTGGCAAATTTCTGCCGGAACTCGGTGGCGATCTTCGCGGCGTAGACGACCGATTCCGGATCGTCTCCGTTGCAATGGAAAATCGGGGCTTCGATCATCTTGGCCACGTCCGAAGGATAGGGCGACGATCTGGCCCACAGCGGGCTGGTGGTGAAGCCGATCTGGTTGTTGACGATGAAGTGGATCGAGCCGCCGGAGCGATGGCCGCGCAGGCCCGAGAGGCCGAAGCATTCCGCGACAACGCCTTGCCCCGCGAACGCCGCATCGCCATGGATCAGCAGCGGCATCACGCTTCCGCGCTTCTTGTCGCCGCGCTGATCCTGTTTGGCGCGGGCTTTGCCGAGCACCACGGGATCGACGATTTCGAGATGCGATGG
>JAAURV010000348.1 GCA_012032065.1 Hyphomicrobiales bacterium | reverse complement strand
GCTCGCGCGGCTGGGGTGATCAAAATGTAAATGAGGCGGGAGAGGGGGAGATGCCGTGAATGCGGCGCGATCTCTCTCCCTCTCCCCGTCTCTTTTACAATCAATGGCTCGGCATTTTGGTGGATAGATCTTGCAACGCCGCCAGTGCCACTGGGTCAAGCGCGGTATCGTTCAGCACGGCCATAATCTGCGCCTTCATGCGGGGGGACCAAAAGGCTTCGATATGCGCGGCGGTGGCGGTTGCCGGATGCGGCTCGTCGCGTCCAGATTGCGGGCAATCTGGTTTGCCATATAGATCAGCCGCGCGACGCTATCTTCGCTCATTCGGCTGGCTCCATTGCGCTGTCATGCCCGGTTATCCGCCGCGCGCGGTGGCTTAGCACTTCATAATCTTCCTGCCAGTCTGTCGGGCCGTTGGAGGCGGAGATTTGTACGGCGGTCACTTTATATTCGGGGCAGTTGGTGGCCCAGTCGGAGAATTCGGTAGTGATCACATTGGCGCCCGTCACCGGGTGATGGAACGTCGTATAGACCACACCCTGCGGCATGCGCTCGGAGACGATGGCGCGGAGCGTCGTCGCTCCCATGCGGCTTGCGAGAGACACGAGATCGCCATCCTTGATGCCGCGCGTCTCGGCATCATGCGGATGGATCTCGAGCACATCCTCCGGATGCCAGGCAATATTCGCGGTGCGCCTGGTCTGCGCGCCGACATTGTACTGCGAAAGAATTCGGCCCGTCGTCAGAATGAGCGGGAAGGAGCGGTTGGTGCGCTCCGGTGTCGGCACATACTCCGTCAGCATAAAGCGGCCGCGGCCTCGCACGAACTTGCCGATATGCATGATCGGCGTTCCCTCGGGTGCTGCATCATTCACCGGCCACTGCAGCGAGCCCGCCTCGTCGAGATGCGCGAACGACACGCCTTTGAAGGTGGGCGTGACGCGTGCGATCTCGTCCATGATTTCGGCGGCCGAGTTCCAATGCATGTCGTAGCCCATCGCCTTGGCGAGCCGCATCACCGTCTCCCACTCGGAGAGACCCTGCTTCTCCGCCATCACCGGCCGCACCCGGTTGATGCGGCGCTCGGCATTGGTGAAGGTGCCGTCCTTCTCGAGGAAGCTTGTGCCCGGCAGGAACACATGGGCAAACGCCGCGGTCTCGTTCAGGAAGAGATCCTGAACCACCACGATCTCCATGTTCTCGAGCGCCGCGGTCACATGCTTGGTGTTGGGATCGGACTGCGCGATATCCTCACCCTGGATATAGATGCCCTTGTACGTGCCTTCGATCGCCGCGTTCAGCATGTTGGGAATGCGAAGGCCGGGCTCGGACTCAATCTCTACGCCCCAGAGCTTTTCGAACATGAGGCGGGTGTCATCGTCGGAAACGTGCCGGTAGCCCGAGAACTCATGCGGGAAGGAACCCATGTCGCAGGCGCCCTGCACATTGTTCTGGCCGCGCAGCGGATTGACGCCAACGCCCCGCCTGCCGATCATTCCGCAGAGCATGGCGAGGTTCGCCATGGCCATGACCATGGTGGAACCTTGCGAGTGTTCCGTGACACCCAGGCCATAATAGATGGCGCTGTTCGGCCCCTTGGCGTAGAGCCGCGCCGCGGCGCGCAGTTCGGAAGCCGGAACGCCGGTGACCGCC
Source organism: Hyphomicrobiales bacterium (assembly GCA_012032065.1). Taxonomy (GTDB): domain Bacteria; phylum Pseudomonadota; class Alphaproteobacteria; order Rhizobiales; family Aestuariivirgaceae; genus Aestuariivirga. Next base: position 1,672 of record JAAURV010000348.1, on the reverse strand, counting down.
TCAAGCATTTCCGGTGAATTCTTCGGTTCGCGAATGAAGGCTTCCCACAATGCGAAGTCGATGGGTTCGCAGCGCTCCTCGATGAAAGCACGGTTTTCGAGGCCCTCGGCCAGGATGGTGTGCGCCAGCGCATTGACAACGGCGACATTGGTGCCGGGCTGAAGTTGAAGATGATGCGACGCCTCGATATGCGGCGTTCTCACCATGTCGATGCGGCGCGGATCGGCGATGATAAGCTTCGCACCCTGGCGCAGCCGCTTCTTCATGCGCGAGGCAAACACCGGATGCCCGTCTGTCGGATTGGCGCCGATCACGATCATCACGTCGCAATCGTCGACCGAGCGGAAATCCTGCGTGCCGGCCGAAGTGCCGAAGGTTTGCTTCAGGCCATAACCCGTCGGCGAATGGCAGACGCGCGCGCACGTATCGACATTGTTGTTGCCGAACGCCGTGCGGATCATCTTGGCGACCGCATAGACCTCCTCGTTGGTGCAGCGCGACGAGGTGATGCCGCCGATCGAACCCTTGCCGTATTTCGCCTGTGTCTCCTTGAACCTCTTGGCCGCGAAACCGATTGCTTCGTCCCACGATACCGTGCGCCAGGGATCGGTGATTTTGTCGCGCACCATCGGGTGCATCACGCGGTCGCGATGCGTGGCATAGCCCCAGGCGAAGCGGCCCTTGACGCAGGAATGGCCCTCGTTCGCGCCGCCATCCTTATAGGGCACCATGCGGACAACCTCGTTGCCCTTCATCTCGGCCTTGAACGAGCAGCCGACGCCGCAATAGGCGCAGGTGGTGACGACCGAGTGCTCCGCCTGTCCGATTTCGATCACCGACTTCTCGGTGAGTGTCGCCGTGGGGCAGGCCTGCACGCAGGCGCCGCAGGAAACGCATTCCGAGTCGAGAAAATCCTCATGCATGCCGGCCGAGACATGGGAGGCAAAGCCGCGCCCATCGATGGTGAGCGCGAATGTTCCCTGCACTTCCTCGCAGGCACGCACGCAGCGCGAGCACACGATGCACTTGGCGGGGTCGAAGGTGAAATAGGGGTTGGATTCGTCCTTGGGCAGGAAGCGATCGTTGGCCTCGCCGCCGCGCTTGGCGAACACATGATTGCCGCCGTCATAACCATAGCGCACATCTCGAAGCCCAACCGCGCCCGCCATGTCTTGCAGCTCGCAATCGCCATCGCGGCGCAGGTCAGGCAGTCGAGCGGATGATCGGATATGTAAAGCTCCATCACGCCCTTGCGGAGCTGATTGAGCCGCGGCGTTTCGGTCTTCACTTTAATGCCCGGCGCAACCGGCGTGGTGCAGGAAGCGGGTGTTCCCTTGCGTCCATCGATCTCGACGAGACAAAGCCGGCAGGAGCCGAAAGCTTCGAGCGAGTCGGTGGCGCAGAGCTTCGGAATTTGCGTGCCTGCGGTCATCGCCGCATGCATGATGGAGGTTCCAGCGGGCACGGTGACGGACTGGCCATCGATCTCCAGCGTCACCATCTCGGTGGCGGCAGAGGCCGGGTGTTCCGTAATCGGTTTCCTTGATGAGTGTCATGTCAGTTCTCCTTCTCGTCCTCCCCCGCATGCGGGAGGAGGGGGCCCCATTGCGCAGCAATGGGAAGGTGAGGTGTGTCGGCATGGTTCATTGACTGACCCTCACCTCCCCCATCG
>JAAURV010000347.1 GCA_012032065.1 Hyphomicrobiales bacterium | reverse complement strand
CGGGTCACATCGTTCTGTCGGATTTCTCGACACGGGAGATGGATTGCTTGCGGCACTTCAGGTTCTGGCCGAGGTGGTCCGTCTCGGGAAGCCGGTCAGCGACGTATGCAATGTTTTCGATCCCGTTCCGCAGATCCTCAAGAACGTGAAATTCAAGTCGGGCAAACCGCTCGAGGACGGCCACGTGAAGTCGGCCGTCGCGGCGGCGGAAACGCGACTCGGCAAGAGCGGACGATTGGTGATCCGCGCGTCTGGCACGGAACCCTTGATCCGCGTGATGGCGGAAGGCGACGACGAGTCGCTCGTGCGCAACGTCGTGGATGAAATCTGCGGCGTGATCGGCAAGGCCGCGGCTTAGAGCACCCGGCGATCAGTTGGAATCAACTGATCGCCGATTAGGTGCTCGAAAATCAATAATTTAGCGCAACGTTCCGCACTCAACCGCTACGCACTTGAACGCCCGTTGCGCTAGGCTCGCATCGAGATCCGGCTGACGGCGATTCCGATCAAGATCAGTCCAAGGGCTACGAATACGCGGGCGTTGAGTTGTTCGCCGAGAGCCGCCGCGCCGAAGAACAGGGCGTAGACTGGAACGAGATAGTTGCTGTAGCTGATGAAGCTCGGTCCGGTGCGCGCCATCATCGCATACATGAGAAGCGATGCCGCCGCGGTGGGCAGAAGCCCGAGGCCAATGACGCTCCACACCGCGGCCGGAGTGGCGTTTGTCAACCCGGCTGGTTCGGCGAGTATTGCGGCGGCCAGTCCCATCACCGCGCCTAGCGCGCATACGGCGGTGGTTTGCAGAATTGGATCTTCCATTCCGAGCCGCTTGGCGCTGACCGCGTGAATGGAATAGCTCACGCAACCGCCGATGACGGCGAGCTGGCCCACGAGTTCGTCGCCGGCGCTCGTTATGGCAAGCAACTCCGACGGTCCCATGAGATAGAGCAGCCCGCAGAAGCCGATGACGAAGCCGAGCGCCTTCATGGCCGTGAGCCTTTCGTCCGCGAGATACAGGTGGGCCAGCACCACGACGAACAGTGGAATCGCGCCCATGAGAATTCCCGATACGCCGGACGAGATGAATTGAGTTCCCCATGAAATGAGAAAGAAGGGCAGCGCGTGGCCCACGGCAGCGAGCCAGGCAAACTTGCCCCACACCTTGTTCGAAACGGCGAAACTCCGCCCGGAAACAATCGCTATGGGCAGGAGAACGATTGCGGCCACCACGAGCCTCAATGCCATCACCCATGCAGGCCCCATGCTTGCGACCGCGATCTTCGTCATTGCGAAGGACGACCCCCACAAGACGATCAATCCCGTGAGCAGCAGCCAATCGCCGAACCGTACCTTACGAAACATCCAAGCGGCGTAGCGTTATGGTGGCCGCCGCGTCAACACTCCGTCCCGGATTTGCACATTTCGCTGTGCTTTCAGCGACACATATTATTTCGGTCACTTCGCCGCCGCATTCGCGCCAGCGTGAAGCCATGGGGGCTAACTAGTTTTTCTGCATCACAGGATGAATGGATGGAGGTTATGTGATGCGTGGACTTCGATGTTCTCTTGCGGCGGCGGCGATTCTGCTCGGTGCGCTGCCCGCACTCGCGGCCGACGCGGACCCGCCGGATGTTGCCGATACGCCCGCCGACACCTACGAGAAGATGGGCTTCTATCTTCGCGGCGATCTCGGATGGTCGTTCCTGGAGTGGGGCGGCGGCAACGACGATAGCGCGCTCGTTGTGGGCGGCGGCGCCGGTTACCGCTTCAACGACAATCTGCGTACCGATCTTCGGGTCGATTGGGCGGGCGACTACGATGTTGGCGGCGGAACCGATCTCGGCGTCACCACGGTTCTCGGCAACATGTATTTCGACTGGGCCAACTCTTCGATCTTCACGCCCTATGTTGGCGCTGGCGTTGGATATGGCTGGGCCAATTTCGGCGGCGCGCCGGACGGCGATGGCTTTGCCTATGCGCTGCAGGCAGGCGTTGGCGTCGATCTCACCGAAAACATCGTGCTCGATGCGGGCTACCGCTTCCGCGATGTGATGATTTCCGGGGCCGATCCTATGGAGCACCAGTTCCTGCTCGGCGCCCGATTCGAATTCTGAAGCTCGATCGAGAGTCTTCGGGAGTGCCCTGGGCGGCGTGCGTATCGCGCCGCCCTTGGCATGTTAAGCGTCCTCGCCCGCAAGCGGGAGAGGACGTCTTATTGATTCCTTAGAAATTCTCTGGCAAATGCGTTCCCGGGCTAGCCCTCCCCAACGGGGGTCAGTTCATCTGTAAGGATGGAGCGCAAATGACAATCGGCAAACCGGCGGTGAGGCCGGCCAATCCTCACTTCTCTTCCGGCCCCTGTGCGAAAATTCCGGGCTGGACACCAAATTCCCTCAACAACGCATTGACAGGACGCTCGCATCGCTCCGGCGAAGGCAAGAAGCGCCTGAAGCAGGCCATCGATTTAACCCGCGAAGTGCTCGAGGTTCCGGCGAGCCATCTGATCGGCATTGTGCCCGCATCCGACACGGGCGCTGTCGAGATGGCGCTGTGGTCGCTGCTTGGCGCGCGCGGCGCCGATCTGGTCGCATGGGAAAGCTTTGGCGAAGGCTGGGTCAGCGATGCCGTGAAACAGCTCAAGCTCAAAGATGCGCGCACGATCAAAGCGCCTTATGGCGAATTGCCGGATCTCTCTCAGATCGACTTTTCACGAGATGTTGTGTTCACCTGGAACGGCACCACGTCCGGCGTTCGCGTTCCAGACGCGAATTGGATTCCCGATGACCGTCAGGGACTGACAATCTGCGATGCGACATCGGCGGCTTTCGCGCAGAACCTCGATTTCGCCAAGCTCGATGTGACGACTTTTTCCTGGCAGAAAGTGCTGGGCGGCGAGGGCGCGCATGGCGTCATCATTCTCTCGCCGCGCGCGGTCGAGCGGCTTGAAAGCTACGTGCCGGCCTGGCCGCTCCCCAAGATTTTCCGCATGACGTCCGGCGGTAAATTGATCGCCGGCATCTTCGAAGGCGAGACCGTCAACACGCCGTCGATGCTGTGCGTCGAAGATTATGTGGTGGCGCTGAAATGGGCGAAAGAGATCGGCGGGATCGAAGCGCTGCGCCGCCGCGCCGATGCCAATGCGGATGCCATGGGCAAATGGCTCGACGCATCCTCGTTCGCCGCCAATCTGGCGAAACGCGCCGAGACGCGATCCAACACTTCGGTGTGCTTCACGTTGAAGGGCGACGAAACGGTGCCGAAGAAAATGACGAAGCTGCTCGAAGCCGAAGGGATCGCCTTCGATATCGGCGGCTATCGCGACGCGCCGCC
>JAAURV010000346.1 GCA_012032065.1 Hyphomicrobiales bacterium | reverse complement strand
GTCCGGCCGCGAAGCCATTGGAACCTGGTTGGGTGAAGAGCGTCGAAATAGGCCGGTAAGAATCGTTGCGATGCGCCGTCATAGACAAAGCCCAGCACCTGGCCCTCGGGGAAGACGGCGTAGATAATGTTTCCGTCACGGGGCTCGTGGGCGTGGGCGAACCTACAACCGGTTCGAAAGCCAGCTTCGTGTCGAAATTGCTGCGCCAGGCGCGGCCCAGCATGGTCTTCGAAAGATCGGTCTTGCCGGGTGTCGTGTCGTTGCTCCGGTAGTATCTGACGAACTGCAGCGGGCGCGGCCCTTCAGTCGAAAAATCGACGACAGTCTCGGTTTTCTGTCCGCTTGCGATTTCGACAGGATTGCCGGCGCTGGCATTTGAAGGACAGCTGCTGACTTGGGGAACGCAACTGGGATCGCTCTTTAGGCAGCAGCGGCCTGGTGATAGCTCCCATTCCGTGAGTGGATCACAATTGAAAATGGCCCCAGCGGCGCACCGATTGATGCCCGGCTCGGCACTACTGCATGAAATGCTGCGGCTGAAGTACACGCAGGTCGCGGTATTTCCGTCCGTGTAACAGCTGGTGATCGGCATACCGGGAAACAGGATGGCAAAACACGCGGCCGCGGCGCCCTGGCCGTTGCCACCATATGCTGTTGTCTGGCTATTGGTAGGAGGGCACTTATAAAACCAGCCAGCGAAAGCCGGCCGGCTGAACTCGCCTTGCGAAAGGATCAGAATGCACAGCAAGAGATGCAAAAAGAATGTAGCAACGCGTTTGGCGCAACGGGTGGTTTGCGGCTTCATCGCTTCCCCCAAAAAGCTCTGCAGCGCCGAAGAATAGACTTCGAGTGTAGAGATGCAACCAGTGCGGTACTTGCTCTGTGGATAACTCGCGAATTGGATCGATGCGAGTTCACCAAAAAATGAAACCCGGCGGAAGTTTCGTGCCGCCGGGGTGGTTGGCCGGGTCGAAGCCCGGCCATGGGAGAGTGAACTAGTTGTAGGCGCGCTCGCCGTGGCTGCCGATGTCGAGGCCTTCGCGTTCGTGCTGTTCGTCGACGCGCAGGCCTATGGTGAATTTGCAGATCATCAGCGCGATGTAGCTGACCACCGCGGAGAGGATGACGGCGGTTAGGACGCTGTAGATTTGTGCGGTCATCTGCGCGCCGAAGGCGTAGTCGAGGCCCTTCACCGAGTTGTCGAAGGCCGCATAGTCGGTCACACCCACGCCGCCGATTGCCGGATTGACGAAGTAGCCGGTGAGCAGCGCGCCGAGGATGCCGCCGATGCCGTGGACGCCGAAGACGTCGAGCGCGTCGTCGTAGCCGAGCTTGGCCTTGAGCCAGACCACCGCCCAGAGGCAGACGAGGCCGGCGGCGAGACCGATGATCAAGGCTGCCGTCGGGCTCACCCAGCCGCAGGCCGGAGTGATGGCGACGAGGCCCGCCACCGCGCCAGAAGCCGCGCCAAGCGCGCTCGGATGGCCACGGGTGATCCACTCGCCAAAGGTCCAGGCCAAGGCCGCGACGGCGGTGGCGAGGATAGTGTTGAACACCACCTGGGCGGTAAGGCCGTTCGATTCCAGGTTGGAGCCGGCATTGAAGCCGAACCAGCCGACCCAGAGCAGCGCGGCGCCGATCATTGTGAGCACGAGATTGTGCGGGGCCATCGGCTCCTTGCCGTAGCCGACACGCTTGCCCAGCACCATGGCGCAGACAAGGCCCGCGACACCGGCGTTGATATGCACGACCGAGCCGCCGGCGAAGTCGATGGCGCCCTTGTTGTAGAGCCAGCCGTTCAAAGCACCGGTTGCAGCCGAGTAGTCGGCGAGAACGGTGGCCTTGGCGGCGTCATCGGCTGCGGCTGCGAGCCTGGCCAAGAAATCGGTTGCCGCCGCTTCGCCGACACAGGCCTTGACCGTGTCGATCATTTCGGCGCTGAGCGTGTAACAATCGGGGCCAGCCCACCACCAGACCATGTGGGCCATGGGCAGATAGGCGAAGGTGAACCAGATCACCAGGAACAAGAGCACGGCTGAGAACTTCATGCGCTCGGCGAAAGCGCCGACGATCAAAGCCGGGGTAATCGCGGCGAAGGTGAGTTGGAAACAGATGAAGGCGAACTCGGGAATGTAGACTTCCTTCGAGAAGGTCGCTGCCATCGAGTTGTAGTCGACGCCCGCCAGCATGAATTTGGAGAAGCCGCCGATGAAGGCGTTGCCGTTGGTGAAGGCGAGCGAGTAACCATAGATGAACCACAGAACCGAAATCAGGCTGAAGCAGACGAAGACCTGCATCAGCACGGAGAGAATGTTCTTCGAACGCACCAGCCCGCCATAGAAGAGGGCGAGGCCGGGGATGGTCATCAGGATGACCAGAATGGTTGCGAGCAGCATCCAGGTGGTGTCGCCCTTGTTGATGGTGGCGGCGGCGTTGGCCGCGGCGGGCATGAGCGCCATGAGCGCCGCCCCCAAGCCGATGCTGGCGGTGAGCGGGCGGAGCCGTGTGAAAGATTTCATTTTCCTATCCTTCAGTTGATTGATCAGAGCGCGGCCTGGCCGGTCTCGCCGGTGCGGATGCGCATGGCCTGCTCGAGCGGCAGGACGAAGATTTTTCCGTCGCCGATCTGGCCGGTCTGGCCGGTGGTCTGGATGGTTTCGATGACGCGGTCGGCGATGGCGCTATCGACCGCGAGCTCGATCTTCACCTTGGGCACGAAGCTCACGGTGTACTCGGCGCCCCGGTAGAATTCGGTGTGGCCCTTCTGGCGGCCGTGGCCTTTGACTTCGGTGACGGTTATGCCCTGGACGCCCAAAGCCCCCAGCGCCTCCCGCACCTCCTCCAGCTTGAACGGCTTGATGATGGCTATGATATACTTCATGCAGGTCCCCTTTCCCTTCCGGGAGTGGGTTAACAAGAAGCGTGCCAGACGGACGGACAGCATAAAGTATTGAAATTGCTTGGCTTCGCTAACGCGGATGGGTGGAGAAGTACAACTAAGTGCCCATTTACTAGGCAATCTGATGTTGCTGCCTATGTTTTGTTCACTTGTATTTCTAAGGAACGGCGGGGTGTGACGGATTGGAAAAGACGAAGAGTTTCGATGCGGAAGTTGCGGTTATCGGGTCGGGGTTGAATGGGCTCGCCGCGGCCGTGGCGCTCGCGGGACCAAGGGCGCGAAGGCCGGTTCGCGTCGCGGTGGTCGATCGGCGCGATCCCTTAAGCTTCACGCCACGTTCGGACGGACGGGCGTTGGCGCTTACAGCCACGGCAAGGCGGATGTTGGAGGCGCTTGGAGCGTGGGATGCGCTTGAGCCACACGCCGAGCCGATGAGGCACATCGT
>JAAURV010000037.1 GCA_012032065.1 Hyphomicrobiales bacterium | reverse complement strand
TCTATGCCTTCATCGGCATTGTTTCGCGCACCACGCAGGTTTCCGAGTATTATGTGGCGGGGCGAAAAGTCCCGGCCTTCTACAACGGCATGGCGACGGGCTCCGACTGGATGTCGGCCGCTTCCTTCATCGGCATGGCCGGCACGCTCTTCGCCCTGGGTTATGACGGCCTTGCCTTTGTGCTCGGCTGGACCGGCGGATATGTGCTGGTGTCGGTGCTGCTTGCGCCATACCTGCGGAAATTCGGTTCCTATACCGTTCCGGACTTCCTCGGCGCGCGTTATGGCGGTCACGTGGCCCGCTTCCTGGGCGTTCTGGTTCTGCTGGCCTGCTCCTTCACCTATGTGGTGGCGCAGATCTACGCGACCGGCATCATCGCCTCGCGCTTCCTCGGCATGCCCTTCGAAGTCGCGGTTTACGCGGGCCTTCTCGGCATTCTCGTCTGCTCGATGCTGGGCGGCATGCGCGCCGTCACATGGACCCAGGTCGCGCAATATATCGTGTTGATCGTTGCCTACCTGACACCCGTGGTCATCCTGTCAACCCAGAAATACGGAGTTCCGGTCCCGGAGCTGATGTATGGACAGGCCCTGCAGGATATCGGTGCGCGAGAGCAACAGATGATCGCTGACGGCCTTGCCGAGGCGGGAAAGCTGAAACCGCACATCTCCGCCTTCCTCACTTACGACAGGCTCAACTACTTCGCGTTGATCCTCTGCCTCATGGTGGGCACGGCCTCTCTGCCCCATATCCTGATGCGCTACTTCACGACGCCGTCGGTGCGTGATGCGCGGAAGTCTGTGGCCTGGTCACTGTTCTTCATCTTCCTGCTCTACTTCACGGCGCCGTCCTATGCGGCCTTCGCGAAGCTGGAAGTTTACACCAACGTCATTGGACAGAGCCTCGATGCGCTGCCAGCATGGATCAACACCTATTCGAACCTCGATCTGGTGAAGATCTACGGCATTACGCTGAAGGGCCTTGGCGGAGGCATCGCCGCCGTCAAAGATGCGCTTGCCGCCGGAGCGACCGATATGGCAGGCGTTGCCGCCACTCTTAAGGGGGCGGGCAAAGATGCGGCGCTTGCCAGCTGGTCGGCGCTGTCGGGTCCCGTACAGGGCGTTGTGTTCGAAGCTGTGAAGGCCAATCCGGCCGCCGCTGCTTCGGATATCTTCACCCAGTCGATCCAGGCTGCCGCACAGGCAGCGGGCAACACCACGGGCAAACTCACCCATGGCGCCCTGGCCATCGACAACGACGTGATCGTGCTCTCCACTCCGGAGATCGCGGGCATGCCCTATGTGATCGCCGGCCTCGTGGCGGCGGGCGGTCTTGCCGCCGCGCTGTCGACGGCCGACGGCCTCTTGCTGGCCATCGCCAACGCGCTCAGCCACGACATCTACTACAAGATGATCGACACCCATGCGCCGACGTCTCGCCGGCTCATCGTGTCGCGCATCCTGCTCGTGGTCGTCGCAGTGATTGCGGCTTACGTGGCATCGACAAGACCGGCGGACATTCTGGCCATGGTGTCCTGGGCCTTCTCGATCGCGGCGGCGGGCCTCTTCCCGGCGCTGGTCCTCGGCGTGTGGTGGAAGCGCGCCAACCGCTTGGGCGCCATCATTGGCATCATTGCGGGCTTCGGCGTGTGCCTCTACTATCTTGTAGGAACCCGCTACTTTGCGGTGGGCTTCTACGAGATGTGGTCGAGCCTCTCGGGCGCATCTGATGCGGCTGTCACCAAGTTCAACGAACTGAAGGCAGCTTACGAAGGTGCGGCGCCTGAGGCCAAGGCCGCGGCACTGAAGGCTCTCGATACCCATGCCCAGACGATCGCCAACTGGTTCGGCGTGCGGAACATTTCGTCCGCGCTGTTCGGCCTGCCGGCGGGCTTCATCGGCATGGTTGTGGGCTCGCTGCTGACCGCTGCTCCGTCCAAGGCGATGCAAGATTTCATTGACGAAATCCGCAGGCCCAAGGGCAAGGAGCTCATGGAAGGCGGAAATCTCGTCAACGAGATTCACTGAACCGCAACGCAATCGAAACGGGGTCCTTGGGGACCCCGCTTCCTTTTCCTCGGCCATCACTTTCTCCGCGCCTAGAAATTCCTCCATCGGCGGGTTTAACCCCATAGGCGCTAACTTAAGGCAAAAACATCCGTCATTCCAGCCAAGCGACGCGCAGCGGAGCGCGAGCTGGAACCCAGCTTTGCCTGACACAGGCTCGCTTGCTGAACCAAAGCTGGGTTCCAGCTCGCGCCTGCGCTTCGCTCCGGCTTGGCTGGAATGACGGCATTTTGGCGTGTCTCGTGTTTAAGTTAGCGCCTATGGGACTTGATCCGGGGATCGGCCCGGCCATGGAGAAAATTGTGGGGTGCCGAACGCCGGCGTTTGCCCCGGTCCAATTCAAAACGCTTCTTTCTTCAAACACGCCGAACGATTGCTTTCGGAGCTATGGATCCTGGCTTTCGCCAGGATGACGATTGGAGGAGAGAGCGCGGAATTAGTCAGTATACGGATAACAAAGATCTCCGCACATTTTCAAACCCGTCATCCTGGCGAAAGCCAGGATCCATAGCTCCGAAGGCGATCGTTTGACGTCATGGGTTCCCGCTCCTCGCCTTCGCCTAGCCGCTCCTGCATTATCATCGTGCACATGATTGCCGCGGCGGGGCGAGGTCGCGGGGAAGACGAAGCGAGGGAGGGAGCAAAAATTAATCAGTGCACAGACCAACTCGGCGGCCTACCCGGATTGACCCGCTTCCCCATCCGAGAGCTGCTGCCAGGTATTCGGGCGCGCCAGCATTCTCTGCAGGTAGGCCATGTTGGCCTCGATCTGGTCCGGCGGCAGATCCTCGCTGGCGATCTTGCGGGCTTCGTCGAAACGGCCTTGCAGCCCAACCGACAGCGCGAGATTCTGCCGGATCTGCGCGGCATTGCGGCCAGCGGGCAGCGCCATGGCCTTGCGGAGCGTGGCTTCCGCTTCCTTGAGGTTCCCCTCCAGGATGTAGGACATGCCCATGTTGTTGAGCACCGAAATCTCGTTCGGCTGGAGTTGCAGCGCCTTCTGGTAGTTGGTGCGCGCCTGGGCATAGCGCTGCTGCTGGTCATAGGCGGAACCCAGCGCCGAATAGGAGCGCCAGTCGGCGCCGTTTGCTGCCGCCCGTTCGAGAACGGGGATTGCCTCGCCGGAACGGCCGGCACTCACCAGCTTCTTGCCGTAGAGCGACTGCACGGCCGGATTCTGCTGATTGGCGTCGGCGACGTCTTGAGCACGCCAAGCTGCTGGTCGGTTTGGCCAAGTTTCTCGAGGCCTGCCGCGTAAGCCACGCCCACCTCGGCGTTGGCGGGATTGGCTTCCCATTTTTTGCCGAGGCTAGCGACCGCCTTGAACGACGGCGGCGAAGTGCTCGACGTCGTCATCTCGTCGCTGGAAAGTCTGGCGTTGCGGCCTTCGCATGCGCCGAGCGAGACACCCGCAAGCAGCAGAAACACCGGCGTCAGCCGCCGCTGTGTTTCGCGGTTGAAAATGGCCGTCATATAAAAGCCCCTTCGAATCGCACGCCGGGCGTGCCTCTATCTGCCGCGGGATCATGGGGACGCTTCGTCAATAAACCATTAACCATGAGTTGCGCTGGTCTATAGAGGAAGCCGAAAGGGAGAACTGCATGCTGGACGCCGAACGCCTTTTGCAACCCCATGGCGGCGCCAAAACCGCCATTGAAATCGTGCCGGTCGAAAAGAGCCGCTGGGAGGCGTTCAGGAAAACCCTGTCCTCGCGCGAGCGTGCTTGGGCGGATGCTCAAGCTTTTGGCGCCGAAACCGGGAAAGCTTTGATCTGTCCCACTGAGGGTGGCGGCATCGCACGCATACTCTATGGCGACAGCGCCGATGCCGACCCATTCATGCCTGGCAAACTGGCGCGGGCATTGCCGCCTGGCCGCTATCGCTTCGCAAAGGGACTGACCAACCCGAAGCTCGCCGCGCTGGGCTGGCTGCTCGAGTCCTATGAGTTCGCGATTGACCCAGGCGCAAGCAAGCTGGCGCGAACCATCCTCGAATGCCCTTCCGGCATCGATCGCGCTGGCCTCATTCGCGAAGCCAACGCCGTGTTCATGGTCCGCGATCTGGTCAACCGGCCCGCCAATGATTTGACGCCCGACGCCTTGGAAGCCGCCGTGCGCAAGGTTGCGAAGGCCGGAAGGGCGGCGTTGCGGATCATCAAGGGCGCGGCCCTGAAGCGCGGCTTTCCGCTCATTCACACGGTCGGCATGGCAAGCATCGGCCCACCGCGATTGGCCGATTTCACCTGGGGCAACCCGCGCCATCCGCGCCTGACGCTGATCGGCAAAGGCGTGTGCTTCGACACCGGCGGCCTCGATATCAAGCCGGCCTCTGGCATGGCGCTGATGAAAAAAGACATGGGCGGCGCCGCGACGGTCCTTGGCTTGGCGCAGATGATCATGGCGGCCAAACTCCCGGTGAGGCTTCGTGTTCTGACGCCCATCGTGGAGAATTCAATCGCCGGAAATTCATTCCGCCCCGGCGATGTGTATCGCAGCCGCAAAGGCCTCACTGTCGAGATCGGAAACACCGACGCCGAAGGCCGCCTGATCCTCGCCGATGCGATGGCGCTTGCCGATGAGGAGAAGCCCGATCTCATGCTGACTCTGGCGACGTTGACCGGCGCTGCCCGCGTAGCGCTCGGTCCCGATCTTCCGCCTTTCTATACCGATGACGATCCTCTCGCCGCGGCGATCGGCCGGCACGCCACCGCCGAGAACGATCCCTTGTGGCGGATGCCCTTGTGGCGTCCGTACAACCGCCTGTTCGAGTCCCCAGTGGCCGATCTCAATAACTCTTCCGAGTCGGGATTTGCGGGCTCCATCACCGCCGCTTTGTTCTTGCGGCGCTTTGTCGAGAAGGCTGCATCTTATGTTCACTTCGACATTTTCGCCTGGACGCCATCTCCGCGCCCCGGCCGCCCCAAAGGTGGCGAAGCGCAGGCCATGCGGGCCCTGTTCGGGGTCATCCGGGAGCGCTATGCGCGCTAGGCTTGCATTGGAAGCCGCAATCGGCCAAGAATAGTCCGGGGCCGAAACGATTATCCGAAACGGAACGGACCAGAATCGAATGGGGATTGAACTCTCGACCGCCAAAGCATTGCAGCTTTGGCACGATGTAAGTCTGCATCAAGTGCGTGACGAGGAACCTGACCTCTCGGTGCGCCAACTCGCAATTCTGCTGACGATCTATCTTGAAGCCCCGCCTCACACCGTGCGGGGCCTCGCCGCCAAGCTCCGCGTCACCAAGCCGGTGATCACCCGGGCGCTCGACAGCATGGGCAAGCTCGAGCTCGTCTCCCGCAGGCGCGACGAGAAGGACCGCCGCAATGTCCTGGTGCAGCGGACCGTCAAAGGCGCGCTTTATCTCGAACGCTTCGCGGATTCGGTTGGCCGAATCTCCAGCCGCGTTTAAACGCGAAACCCATGGAACACCACGACAAGCGCCTGAACGTGTACAGGCTGGACCTCGCCGACGCGCGTCTGAAGGGAAAAGTGAGCGCCGATCGCTTTGTGGCGGGTGTTCCGGCTCGGACGGGTGACAGCGTTGCGCCGATCCACAAGGAGCCTCGCGCCAATTCAACGCAGGTCAGTCAAGCGCTTCCTGGAGAGCTGCTCTCTGTCTCGAGACAAGGATGGCTGGTCCTGGGTGCAGATGGCGGCTGACAGCTATGTGGGATATGTCCGCTCGCGGATGCTTGCGGTGGAAATCGCCTCGGTGACCCACGTCGTTGCAGTTCCTTCAACCCACGCCTATCCCGAACCAAGCATCAAGTCGCAGCCGGCGCTTTGGCTTCCAATGCTCAGCCAACTTGCGGTCACCGGCGAAGAGGACAAGTTCCTGAAACTCGCCGGAGGGCGATTTGTCTTGCGGGATCACGTCCGCCCCGTTGCAAGCCACGAAGCCGATCCCGCGGCGGTGGCCGAGCGCTTCCTTCATGTGCCCTATTACTGGGGCGGCAAGACTCAAGCCGGGCTCGATTGTTCGGGACTGATTCAACTTTCGATGCGCGCCTGTGGCCTCCCCGCTCCGCGCGACAGCGACATGCAAGAGCAAGGCCTGGGCCGCGCGCTGCCTGAACGCGGCATCAATGGCCTCCGCCGCAACGATCTCGTGTTCTGGAAGGGCCATGTCGGGATCATGATCGATCCGGACATGCTGCTGCATGCGAACGGCCACCACATGATGACGGTCAGGGAATCGCTTGCCGCGGCGCGAGAACGCATCGCGAAGTCCTACGGCGAAATCACGGCGATCAGGCGGCTTCAATAACCGCGTTGCAAGTCGACGACATTCTCGAACGGCTTGCCCGTTCGGTAGCGTTCGATCTGCTTCCAGATGTAGGAGCAGATCACCTCCGGCTCGGAGTCCGCCGCGATGTGGGGCGTGACCGTCACCTTGGGATGCGTCCAAAACGGATGATCGGCAGGCAGCGGCTCGGCGTGAAAAACATCGAGCGTGGCGGCGAGCAACTCGCCCGCGTCGAGAGCGGCGAGGATGTCTTCTTCCACCTGCTGCCGACCACGCCCGGCATTGATGAATATGGGCGCGCGAGAGGCCCTTTGCGCGAGAGTTTGCGGATCGTGCCGCGATCGACGATGCCATCCGTCGCGGGCGTCGCCGGCAACAAACAAACGAGAATGTCGGTCTGCGCCAGAAAACAATCGAACTCCGCCTTGCCTGCAAAACTTTTCACCCCAGGGATGTTCTTGCGTGTCTGACTCCAGCCGGCAACTTGAAAGCCGAGATCGCGCAGGCGCTCCGCCGAGGCTTGCCCCATGACGCCGAGCCCCATGATGCCAACAGTCATCGCGGAAGCCGCATGAGTGGGGAAGCTGTCCCACACCCGATTCTTCTGGTTCTCGTCGATGCGGCGCTGCTGGCGGTGATGCATCAGCACATGCAGCACCACATATTCGGCCATCCGCCCCGTGAGATCGGGATCGTTGATGCGGATGATCGGAACGCCCTTGGGCAAATCGGGTTCGCGCAGGATGGCATCGACTCCGGCTCCCAACGAGAAGATCGCCTTGAGATTCGGCAGGCTCGAAATCACGCCGGATGGCGGAAGCCACGCGGAGACGAATTCGATCTCGCGGAGATCGCCCATTTGATCGGGCCACAGCCGCACATCGAGATGGGGCGCGGCCTTTCGCATCGCCGCCGCCCACACGTCCTTGGGCCAGGTGGGAAGCACGAAGAGAAACGCCATGCTACTGCCGCACCACCGCTTCCGGTGCCGCCTTCAAATTGAACGACGCGCCGATCAGCGCCTTGGTGTAATCGGTTTGCGGCTTCTCGAAAATCTGTTCCGCCGTGCCGCGCTCGACCGCGATCCCGTTCCGCATCACGATCACTTCGTTGGCAAGTGCGCGCACGACTTTAAGGTCGTGACTGATGAAGAGGTAAGTGAGCTTGTGATTGCGCTGCAGCTCGCGCAGAAGATCGACGATCTGCGCCTGCACCGACATGTCGAGCGCGGATGTTGGCTCGTCCAGCATGATGAATTTGGGCTGCAAGGCCAATGCGCGCGCGATGGCGATGCGCTGGCGCTGGCCTCCCGAAAATTCGTGCGGATAGCGGTCCATTGTTTCGGGATCGAGGCCAACTTCGCTCAACGCTTGTGCGACGCGCTCGCGCCGTTCGTCGCGGCCGTGCGTGTCGTCCTGCACGGTCAAGCCCTCTTCCACGATCTGCTGAATCGAAAGTCTTGGAGAGAGCGAGCCGAAAGGATCCTGGAAAACGATCTGCATGTCCTTGCGCAGAGGACGCATGGCCTTGGTGTTGAAGCCGTCGATGCGCGTGCCGCGGAACAGAATCTCTCCTTGCGACGAAATGAGGCGCAGGATCGCAAGACCCAGCGTTGTCTTGCCAGAACCGGATTCGCCGACGACGCCAAGCGTCTGTCCTTCGCGCACCGCGCAGTCGATGCCGTCGACCGCCTTGATGTGGCCAACGGTCTTCTTGAAGAAGCCGCGCTTGATCGGAAACCACACTTTGAGCGCTTTGGTTTCCACGACCGTCGCCGCTTGCGGGTCGGAAATTGGCGCGCGGCCCTTGGGCTCCGCGGCGAGCAGCATCTGCGTATAAGGATGCCGGGGTTTCGCAAAGAGCGCCTTGGCGGGGCTTGCTTCGACCACCTTGCCTTTCTGCATCACGCACACATTGTCCGCCATGTGCCGCACGATGCCGAGATCGTGGGTGATGAGGAGGAGCGCCATGCCGAATTCGGATTGGAGGTCCTTGAGCAATTTGAGAATCTGCGCCTGCACCGTGACATCGAGCGCGGTCGTGGGTTCGTCGGCGATCAGAAGATCGGGATTGTTGGCCAGCGCCATGGCGATCATCACGCGCTGCCGCTGCCCACCGGAGAGCTGGTGCGGAAAGTCCTGCAAGCGCGTTTCGGGATCGCGGATGCCGACCTTGCGCAGCAGTTCGACAATGCGTCTGTGCGCCGCGTCGCCGGTGACGCCCTGATGCAGATCGAGAATTTCGCCGATCTGCCGCTCGACGGAATGCAGCGGATTGAGCGACGTCATCGGCTCCTGAAAGATCATGGTGATGTCGTTGCCGCGCACCCGCCTCAAGTCGCGCTCGTCGGCGTCGAGCAGTTCCTCGCCCTTGAACTTTACCGACCCGGAGGGATGCGAGGCCGCGGGATAAGGCAGCAACTTGAGAATCGAAAGCGCCGAGACCGATTTCCCCGAGCCCGACTCGCCCACCAGCGCCAGCGTCTCGCCGCGATTGATCGAGAACGACACCTTGTCCACCGCGAGAGACGGCTTGCCGCCTGACACGAAGGCGACCGACAGATCCTTCACCTCGAGCAGCGGCTCCGTCATGCGAAGGTCTTTCGCGGATCGAGCGCGTCGCGCACCGCTTCGCCGATGAACACGAGCAGCGTCAGCATGATCGACACGACGAAGAAAGCCGTGAGGCCGAGCCATGGCGCTTGCAGGTTGTTCTTGCCCTGCGCTACCAACTCGCCAAGCGATGGCGAACCTGGCGGCAAGCCGAAGCCGAGGAAGTCCAGCGCCGTCAGCGTCGTCACCGAACCGGAGAGAATGAAGGGCATGAAGGTGATGGTGGAGACCAGCGCGTTGGGCAGAAGATGCTTGAGCATGATCCTGGTGTCGCTCAGGCCCAGCGCCCTGGCGGCGCGCACATATTCGAAGTTCCGTGCACGGAGGAATTCCGCGCGCACCACGCCGACGAGTCCCGTCCACGAGAACAGCACGAGAATGAAGAGCAGGAGCCAGAAGGTCGGCGTGATGAAGGCTGCGAGAATGATGAGCAGATAGAGCGTGGGCATCGACGTCCAGATATCGATGAAACGCTGGAACAATAGGTCCGTCCATCCGCCGAAGTAACCCTGCACGGCTCCAGCCGCGACGCCGATGATCGAGGAGAAGAGTGTCAGGATAAGGCCGAACGCCACCGAAATGCGGAACCCGTAGATCAGCCTGGCGATCACGTCGCGGCCTTGATCGTCGGTGCCGAGCCAGTTCAGATTTCCAAACGTGCAGCCGGCGCCGGCGGCGCCTTGCGCATATTTAACGCAGGCTTCGTCTCGTGTAAGCGAGTATGCCGGCGGTGACGGCGCAGGTCGAGGCAGCTCATTGTTGACCGTGTTGTAGGAGTAGCGGATGAGCGGCCAGATCATCCAGCCGTTGGCGGTGATTTCCTCGATGTTGACCGGATCGCGATAATCGGTGCGCGCCAGGAAACCGCCGAATTTTTCTTCCGGATAATCGGCGAAAGTGGGGAACAGGAGTTCGCCCTTGTAGGAGACGAGCATGGGCCGGTCGTTGGAAATGATCGGTGCGAACATGCTGACGAAGAAGAGCACGAGGAAAATCCAGAACGACCAGTAGCCGCGCTTGTTCGCCTTGAAGAGCTGCCAGCGCCGCTGGTTCAATCCGTGAAGCCTGGGACCCCACATGCGCTAGACGTCCCGCGATTCGAAATCGATGCGCGGATCGATCCAGGTGTAGGTGAGATCGCTGATCAGCGCCACCACGAGGCCCACGAGCGTGAAGATGTAGAGATTGGCGAAAACGATCGGATAGTCGCGGTTGATCGCCGCCGTGTAAGTGAGATAACCCAGCCCATCGAGCGAGAAGATCGTTTCGATCAGAAGCGACCCCGAGAAGAACGCTCCAAGAAATGCGCCGGGGAAGCCGGAGATCACGAGCAGCATGGCGTTGCGGAACACGTGATTGTAGAGCACCTTTCGCTCGCTCAGCCCTTTGGCGCGCGCCGTCACCACATATTGCTTGCGGATTTCGTCGAGGAACGAGTTCTTGGTGAGCAGCGTCATGGTGGCGAAACCGCTGATGCCCATGGCGATGAGCGGCAGCGCCAGATGCCAGGCGTAGTCGCCGATCTTGCCGAGAAGGCTAAGTTGCTCGAAGTTATCCGAGGTCAGCCCGCGCAGGGGAAACAAGCTGTAATAACTTCCGCCCGCGAACAGCACGATCAGCATGATGGCGAAGATGAAGCTTGGAATTGCGTAGCCGACGATGATGACGGCCGACGTCCAGATGTCGAACGTCGATCCGTCGCGCACCGCCTTGCGGATGCCGAGCGGAACCGAGACCGCGTAGGTGATGAGCGTGAGCCAAAGCCCAAGCGAAATCGACACCGGCATCTTCTCCACGATGAGACTGATGACGCTGCGGTCGCGGAAGTAACTCTCGCCGAAATCGAAGGTGAGGTAGTTCTTCAGCATCATGAAGAAGCGCTCATGCGCCGGCTTGTCGAAACCGAATTGTTTCTCGAGCGATTTGATGAATTCGGGATCGAGGCCTTGCGCGCCGCGGTATTTGAGATTCGCCGGCGATGCGCCGGTAGCGCCCGCACCCTGGTCCTGGTTGCCGCCGGCCTCGTTGCCGGTGTTGCCGCTGATTCGGCCCGTCGCATCGGTATCGGTGCCCTGGACCTGCGCGATGATGCGCTCGATGGGGCCGCCCGGCACGAATTGAATGACCGCGAAGGTCATGAGCATGATGCCGACAAGGGTCGGGATCATCAACAGAATGCGTTTGAGGATGTAGGCGCCCATTCCGGGATATCAGTTTCCGCTTGCGAGTTTCTCGGCCTTGGTTGCGTCATACCACCAGGTGTCGATGATTCCCCTATCGTATTTGGGCTTGATAGCAGGCCTGCCGAACTTGTCCCAATAGGCGATCCAGTGGCTGCCCTTGTGCCAGTTGGGCACCCAGAAATGCTCGGCCCGGAGCACCCGGTCAAGCGCCCGTCCGGCGATGTTCAATTGTTCGCGCGATTTGGCGAGCACCACCTTGTCGATCAGCGCATCGATCTCCGGCGTTCCGACGCCCGACATGTTGTAGCTGCTGGGCGCATTGGCCGACGCCGTGCCGAAGAAAATGCGCAAGGACGTCCCGGGAGTCAGATCGCCGGAGAACCGGCTGGACACCATGTCATAGTCGAAATTCTTATGCCGGTCCTGATACTGCGCCTCGTCGACGATGCGCATCGAGGCATCGACGCCGAGAAGTTTAAGGTTCTTTACGTAAGGCGCGAAGATCCGCTCGAACACCGGCGAATCGAGCAGCACTTCGAGCTTCAGCGTTTCCCCCTTGGCATTTTTCCGCAACGTCCCTTCCGTCTTCCATCCGGCTTCGTCGAGGAGCTTCGACGCCTCGCGCAACTGTTTGCGATCCTGACCGGACCCGTCACTCCGGGGGGGCATCCGCGCTTCCTCGAAAACCTCGAGGCGGAGTTTGTCCCTGAGAGGTTCGAGCAGCGCGAGTTCCTCGGGCGAAGGTTTGCCTTCGGCTTTGAGCGGCGACAGTTCGAAGAAACTGCCGGTCCGTTTGTATTGCCCGAAAAACAGATTGGCGTTCGACCACTCGAAATCGAAAGCCAGCGCCAAAGCCTTCCGTACCCTGATGTCCTTGAACTGCTCGCGCCGCAGATTGAAGAAGAACCCCTGCGCGCCAGAGGGAGTATCGTCGGGCAAAACCTCCTTGACGACCTTGCCGTCATTGATGGCCGGGAAATCGTAGGCCGTGGCCCATTCGCGCGAGGTGTACTCCTCGCGGATGTCGAGCACGCCGGATTTCAGAGCTTCAAAGCCTGCCGTGCGCTCGCGGAAATACTCGAAACGGATCTGATCGAAGTTGAAGCGGCCCTTGTTGACCGGCAAATCCTTGGCCCAATAATCGTCGCGCCGTTGATAGGTCACGAATTCCCCGGGACGGTAAGGGCCGATCTTGTAGGGCCCCGAACCGAGCGGCGGCTCCAGCGTGCTTTTCGAGAAATCGGCCTTGGCGTAGTAGGCCTTGGAGAAAATCGGCAGCGTCGCGACATTGGTGGGAAGATCGCGCACTTGGTCGCCCTTGAAGCGGTAGCGAACCTCGTGAGTTCCGAGCACGTCGCAGGCCTCGACATCGCGGATCAGCGGCTTGATGCGCTCGTGGCCTTGAGTGATGAGCAGCCTGTAACTGTCGCAGACGTCTTCGGCGGTGAGCGCGCTGCCATCCGCGAAACGCGCCTCGGGCCGCAGCGCGAAGGTGACACTCTTCTTGTCATCGGCGAGGTCCGCGGCCTTCGCCACGAGGCCGTAGACCGCGTCGGGCTCGTCGAATGCGCGCGCCATCAGCGTGTCGGAGAGGAGTTCGAGGCCCTGCGCCGCGTCGCCCTTCAGGATGTAGTTGTTGAAGCTGTCGAACGTATCGCGGGCAACGACGCCAATCGTCGCGATCCGCCCGCCCTTCGGCGCATCGGGGTTCACATATTCGAAGTGGGTGAAGGTTTCAGGATATTTGAGGTCGCCGAACACCGAAAGACCATGCCGCGGAGCGGCCTCCGCCGCAACGGCTCCCAACAAGCCCAGGGCCAGAACGAGGCCTGCCCGCATCAAGCCTTCACCTTCTTCGCGCGCTCATCGTCCCACCACCAGATGCCGGGGAAGCCAGTGGAGTAGTCCGGTATTTTGCCGGGCCTGCCGAAGCGGTCCCAGCGCGCCGTGCGCTCGTAAGGAATGAACCACATCGGCACCACATAGTGGTTCCAGATGAGCGCGCGATCCAGCGCCCGGCTGGCAAAGGTGAGTTGTTCGCGATCGGTTGCGAAGATGAGTTTCTCGACGATCGCGTCGATTGCGGGATTCTTGATGCCAACAAGATTGCGGCTGCCTTGCTTGTCCGCTGCCGCGCTGCCCCAGAAGTCGCGTTGTTCGTTGCCTGGCGAAAGCGACTGTCCGAAGCTTCCCACGATGATGTCGTAGTCGAATGTCTGCGTGTGGCGTTCGTACTGCGCGCTGTCGATGGTGCGGATGCGCACGCCGATGCCAAGCAATTCGAGCTGCTGCTGATAGGGAAGCGCGATGCGCTCGAAGAGCGGCGAGTCGAGCAGGAACTCTACGGTGAACTGTTCGCCTTTGGCATTGGCGAGAACGGAATTTCCGCCGGACCGGCCAATCGTCCATCCGGCTTCCTTCAGAAGCCGTGCTGCCTCGCGCAGATTCTTCCGCCGTTCGGTGGCGTTGGCGTTCGCCGGATTGGCGTACTCCGCGGTGAAAACTTCCGGCGGCAATTGCGCCTTGAGCGGCTCGAGAATGGCAAGCTCGCCTGGGGACGGCAGCCCCTTGGCTTCCATTGTCGAGTTGTTGAAGTAGCTTCGCGAGCGCTGGTACTGGCCATAAAACAGATTGGTGTTGGCCCACTCGAAATCGAAGGCATAGTTGAAAGCTTGTCTCACGCGCGGATCGGCGAATTTCTCGCGGCGGAGATTGAACGCCCAGCTCTGCATGCCTTCGACTTGCTTGAGCGGAATTTCCTCGATGATGCAGCGCTTGTCCTTGATCGCCGGGAAGTCGTAGCCAGTGGCCCACATTTTCGCGCTGGTCTCTGTGCGCCAGTCGTACTGATCGCTCTTGAAAGCTTCGAAGGCCACATTGGCGTCGCGGAAAAAGATGTATTCGATCTCGTCGAAATTGTTCTGCCCCAAATTCACCGGCAGATCCTTTCCCCAGTAGTCCGCGATGCGCTTGAGCAGCACCGATTGCCCAGGCTTGATGTTGGCTACGGTATACGCGCCCGATCCCAGCGGAACTTCCAGCGTGGTTTCCTTGATGTCGCGCTGCTTGCCGCTGGCGTTCCTTGCGGTCCACCAATGCTTCGGCAGCACCGGCAGTTGCCCGCTGATCAGCGGCAGTTCACGATTGCCCGTCTGGGAAAATACGAACGTCACCTCGGCCTCGCCGCTCTGCTCGGCGGTGGTGATGTTCTTGTAGTAGGAATTGTAGAAAGGATGATTGTCGCGGAGCGTCGTCATGCTCCAGATCACGTCCTCGGGCGTGATCGTTTTGCCGTCGTGGAATTTCGCCTCGGGCCGCAAACGGAACACCACGCGCGAGCGGTCTTCCGGATGCCAGACATCCTTGGCGATCAGGCCGTACTCCGTGGAAGGCTCGTCGAGAGAAGATGTGAGCAGCGTCTCGTTGCCGGCAACGCCGATCGACTCGCCCTTGAACGTATAAGGATTGAGGCTGTCGAAGGAGCCGACGACGCCGAACCGCACCTTGCCGCCCTTGGGCGCTGCCGGGTTCACATAGATGAAATGCTTGAAGTCGGGAGGATACTTCACGTCGTCGAAGAGAGTGAGCGCATGCTTGAATGTCATCTCTTCGGCCGCGGCGAAGGAGACATGGGCAATCTTGGCGGCGGGCGCCAGGGCCGCAAGCTTGAGAAGCGATCTGCGCGAGAATGTCATTGGGTGCACCACGCAATAGCGAATCGTTGACTGTTAATACGCATTTGCCGGGGCAAAAGAAAACACCGGCAAGCGCTTTGCCGGTGTTAAATCTTTGTGACCATTGCGGCCTTTACGGGGCAGGGAACGGCACCGGCGCGTCCGCGAGCTTGGCCAGATAGGCCAGGATGTCGGCGCGGGTTTCCGCCTTCTTGGTCGCGAGGACCATCTTCGTGCCGGGAACGGCGGCCTTTGGATTGGCCAGGAAGGCGTCGAGCGCCTCATAGGTCCACGGTTCGGCCGATTTGCCGGCCATTGCCTCCGAATAGGCAAATCCGGCAACCGAGCCATGATTGCGCCCGACAACCCCGAATAGATTAGGTCCGGTCTTGTTCGGCCCGCCTTTGTTGAAATCGTGACAGGCGGCGCAGGCCTTGGCGGCGGCGGTCGGTTTGCGGGAATTCGCCGCGTAGACCGGTGCGTTGAACTTCAGCGCGGCCATTCGGATGCAGCACGGCCATCACCAACTCCGCTTGCGGCGATTCTGCGTCGCCGCCGCGGATCATGCTGCGCGCTTGATGCGTCACGAATTCCGCATCGGGTGTGACGCACAGATCGAAGCGCAGAGTGCCGTCCGCGTCTTCCCAGGCGTCGCCAGTGTGGAAGAAGAACATGGCGGGCATGATGGCGGCGGGCCATCCGGAGTGCCGGTACGTGGCCACCGTGTGCGCGTCGTACGCCGTCGAGATGATGAACAAGGTCCGCCGGGCCCTGACCATCGGCGGCCCGACGTTCATCCACTCGCTCGACCCCTGCCCCAAGGGTTGGGACTACGACCCCATGCTCTCGCACGAGATGGGCGAGCTGGCCATCGAGACCGTGATCCGCGATCCGGGTTTTCTGGCGGCGATCGACGACGTGCTCGCCGGCAGCGACGAGGCGGAGGTCAATCTGCAATTTGCCGGACCGCCGGCGCGCGCCTTCGGCGGCCGGATCGTGCCCTGCCGCTGGCATGAGCGCGCCGC
>JAAURV010000345.1 GCA_012032065.1 Hyphomicrobiales bacterium | reverse complement strand
GGCCAACTCGATCACCACATCATCGGGCTGGCCGACATAGAACGTATCGTCGCCTTGCCCGCCTGACGCGGTGTCCTTGCCCCACATGCCGTCGAGGACGTCGTTGCCCAGTCCTCCTGACAGGGTATCGTCGCCTCCAAAACCACGCAGAATGTTGTTGCCGTCATTTCCGGTGATGGAGTCGGGGCTGCCGCCATAGTAGTAACCACTGCCATTGATCGCGGTGGAACCCGTCAGCGTCAGCTTTCTAATGCTCATATTCAAGGAGTAACTGATACTTGACAGAACCGCGTCGTCAAGGACGATGCCGTAACTGTCGCGGCCGATGACCACATCCCCGATGTCGTCCACAACGAACGTATCCTGGCCTCTCCCGCCAATCATGATGTCGGCGCCCGCGCCTCCGTCAATGAAATTGTTTCCGTCATTGCCGACAATCGTGTTGTCCAGCTCGTTTCCGGTGACGTTCATCGTACCGAGGCCCGCGAGAGCAATGAATGTGATCCCTGCCCCAAGTTGCAGAACAATCCCCGTC
Source organism: Hyphomicrobiales bacterium (assembly GCA_012032065.1). Classification (GTDB taxonomy): domain Bacteria; phylum Pseudomonadota; class Alphaproteobacteria; order Rhizobiales; family Aestuariivirgaceae; genus Aestuariivirga. The sequence continues at coordinate 2,834 of JAAURV010000345.1, read as the reverse complement.
GTAGTCGCATCGGCGTCGAAGGTCAGATCTTCGACTGTGACGAGTGCCGTCTCGTTGGAATAATCAGGAGCGAGCCTGATCAAGCCGCCTTGAACGGCATCGGTCATTGCGGCGGGAAGTCTGGCGGCATTGTTGATGCTCGCGTACGCACCATCTGGTCCGACCGTCAATCCGGCGAGCTCTGCGGCAGTAGAAGTACCCGTGGAGAACTGAAAAAACTCGATGCTGTCGGTAAAGTCGATGCCTTCGTGACCGACAATCCGGAACTTGCCAGGTGCTATCCAGTCCACTTCGTACGCCGCGCGGCTGAAGCGAAAGACGGCCGTGTCCTCGCCGCCGCCGCCGTCAAGAGTATCGTCTCCAAGGTTCCCAACCAAGATATCGTTGCCGCTATCAGCGTGAAATGTATCGTTCCCCGCGCCGCCGCGTAGTACATCGTCGGTGTCGCCCATCTTGACCGTAATCTCGAACCGGCCGTCCTTCTCCGCCGAACCGTCAAAATCAAGGCTATGGCTGGCAAGTCCACCCGTCTCATAGACAAGCGACAGCTGCGAGCCGGCGCTTACCAACGAGTCACCAGCAATGATGGTAAGATCGGTCAGAGAGCCTGAAATTCCCAACCATTCGACATTTCGAATGTTCTGCCCGCCGAGGACCATCGTGCCGCTGAGTTGGAAATCCAGGTAGAGCGAGTCGTATCCCGCTCCTCCGTCAATGAGGTCGTCGCTTGAGAACCCCTGCTGAATGAAACTATCGTCCCCAGCACCGCCAAAGAGGGAGTCCTTTCCACCTTCGCTCCAGAACTTGTCGCCCTCCGGCCCGCCGACGAAATACTTGTCGTTTTTGCCGCCCTCGCACCAGAACACGCCACGTAGTGCGCGGCTTGACATCGAAAAACAGCGAGTCTCCGGGAGCCATGTCATTGGAAAAGACTCTGAAATCTTGTCCCGCAGCCACATTCCAGTTGGCCAACGTGATTCTGTAAGTCAAAACCAGCGCCAAAAGAAACTGAGCCGATGTTCTGCAGCACCGTGGAATTGAGGGTCAGCCCGGAGGAGTAGTCCCCACTCAGCACAACCTGGTCACCGACGGCACCGCCGCTATTGATCCTGTCGGTGGGATCGAGCGCAGCACCCGCAAAGAACGCATCGTTTACATCGGCTGTGCCCGTTACCCTGTCGCTGCCGCCTTGGCTGAAATCGACGAAGGGCCCGTTGAGCACATCATTGCCAGAAGTTCCAACAGAAGCCATTTGAATCTCCTTGTATGCGGGCTGCAAGATTGCGTCAGACGACAGCAACTGGCCCAACTTCGAAATTTGCGGTTAACATAACCAGCGCAATTCGCCATTGACTTGCGTCAACAGAGTCAAAACCAGCGCACAATCTCCCGGCGCTTGGCGCGCTACGATTCCCGCGCCAGCCCTTCGACGAGCGGCACGAAGCGGACGGGAAGGAGGTTTTCGGTTTCGAAGCCTGTCTCAGTGCGGATGACGCGCACGAGATTCTGCACCCCTGCCCGCTCTTCGATCGGCACCACCATGATGCCGCCGACCGCCAGCTGCTCGCACAAGACCTGCGGCATCTCCTTTGCCGCGGCGGTGACGATGATGCGGTCGAAGGGCGCCTGCTGCGGCCAGCCCTTGCTGCCGTCGGCGACGAGCGGCGTGATGTTGGGGAGCTTCAGCTTCCTGAAGCGTTCCTGCGCGGCGAGCGACAGCGTGCGATAGCGCTCGATGGTGTAAACGCGGCGGCATAGCGGCGAGAGGATCGCGGTCTGATAGCCCGAGCCCGTGCCGATCTCCAAGACCTTGCAGCGCTTGTCGAGGTTCAGCCGGTCGGTCATGAAGGCCACGACGAAGGGCTGCGAGATGGTTTGCCCGCAGGAAATCGGCAGCGCCGTGTCGGCATAGGATTGATCAGCGAAAGCTTTCTCGACGAAAAGCTCGCGCGGTGTCTTCTCGATGGCTTCAAGCACCGCGAGATCGCGCACGCCTTGATTTCTCAGCGCCATGAGAAGCTGAACTTTGCGCGGGTCGCTGCCGCTCATGGCTTGCGCAGCACGTGGTGCAGCGCGTCCATCGCCTCATGCGCGGTCAGGTTCATGTGCAGTGGCGTCACCGCGATGCGCCGGTTGAACACCGCATGAAGATCGGTGCCTTGAGGCGGATTGCCGCGCTCGCGCTGGAAGCCCAGCCAGTAATAAGGCCGCCCTCGCGCATCGATCCGCTCGTCGACGGTAAGCAAATTCTGATCCCGCTTTCCCTGCCGCACCACGTCGACGCCCGCCACTTCATCGGGACGGCAGTCGGGGAAGTTCACGTTGATCAGAACGCCGGGGCCAAGATCGATATCGATCAGTTTCCGCACTACATTCGCGCCATGGGCCTCCGCCACGCCGAACGTGTCGCCTGCGTTGTGAATGCCCATGACTTGCGAGAGTGCGATGGACTTGAGCCCGAGTGCCGTTCCTTCCATCGCTGCCGCGATGGTGCCGGAATACGTCACATCGTCGGCGATGTTCTGGCCGCGATTGACGCCGGAGAGCACGAGGTCGGGCAATCCAGGAAGAATCTTGCGCGCCGCCATCACCACGCAATCGGTGGGCGTTCCCGCCACTTCGAATCGGCGTTTTTCGATTTCACGGTAGCGGATGGGATCGGCAAGCGACAGCGAATGCCCGCCCGATTGTTCCTCCGCCGGCGCCACCACCCACACATCCGGCGAGATCGCGCGTGCAATTCGCTCCATCGTCTCCAGTCCGGGCGCATGAATGCCATCGTCGTTGGTAACGAGAATGAGCATCAGGGCCTCGTTATGATTTCCCTGCCGCCC
>JAAURV010000036.1 GCA_012032065.1 Hyphomicrobiales bacterium | reverse complement strand
GGCTTCGTCGTCGCCATGGGCCTCGAAACCACCGAGGAAGAGCTGATGCACGCCGTCTTCCCGCATCCCACGCTCAGCGAAATGATGCACGAAAGCGTCCTCGACGCCTATGGCCGCGTCATTCACATGTGAAAGTGATGAACCTGCTCGCCACTGAAATCTCGGAGATCATCAGGAATTACGCTGTCGTCGCAGGCGGAGCTTTCGGTCTGTACTTGGCATGGCTCCGGGTCACTGCGGCGAACCGCCAGGCAAAATCCCAACTGCGGCAAACCGAGTTGGCGCGCAGGATTCACGTCTCAGAGCTCTTTAACAGGGCGGTCGGGCAACTGAAAGACCGAAAACTCGAAGTGCGGCTGGGGGCAATTCTGACTCTGGAACAAATCTGCACGGAGTTTCCGGACCTCTCGGACCCTGTTGTAAGGCTGCTGACTACCTATCTCAGAGAAAATAGGCTAAGGTACGGCGATCGAAAACCTCCGGCGGACGTTCAGGCAATTGCCGGCATACTAAGGAAACACTTGAAGTGAATATTCATACCATTGCCAAACACCATGAAGAAGTATTGGATCTGAGCGGCGCATTTATCCGCCGCACGAACCTTGATGGCGCCAACCTTGCCAAGGCAAACCTGACTGGCGCGGACTGCACAAACGTGTCGTTTCGCGGCGCCAATTTTTCCGGAGCGATCCTCGATGGCACCATCTTGCGGGGCGCGGATCTTTCGGATGCGATCGGCCTCGACAAGGCTCAATTGTCCAAAGCCATCATCGACAAGTCGACGGTCCTCCCCAATTATCTACGCTAAGAAGCCGAGTCTTGAAGTGCTCGCGCGCATGCGCCATATCGGGCCGGAACAAGGTGGAAACCACGGGAATGGACGGAAGAAGCATCGTGATCGCCCTCGTCATGGGGCTGGTAGCGGGCTGGCTCGCAAGTTGGATCGTGGGCGGCAGCGGGCTGGTGCGCTATCTGATCAGCGGCGTCCTCGGCTCTTATGTCGGCAGTTTCCTGCTGGCCAAAGCCGGCATAAACCTGGGCATCGGCAACGAATATGCACGCGACATCGTGACGGCGACGATTGGTGCTATCGTCGTCGTGCTGATCGCGCGATTCATTTCTTAACGAGGAGGGAACTCGCATGAACAATCTGATGGATTTGGGCGGCGGCGTTGGCTGGGGCGGCACGTTGCTGATCGGCGCGCTCGCGGGCTGGATCGCGGAGAAGCTCACCAAGAGCGACATGGGCCTTATCATGAACATTGTCACAGGCATCATCGGCGCTTACATCGGCGCATTCCTGGCCAACGCGGCAGGGCTTCGGCTTGGCGAACTCTTTCAGGGCTGGTTCTGGGGCAATCTGCTGGTGTCGGCGATCGGCGCGGTACTGCTGATTTCCGTGCTGAAGATTCTGCGCGGCAAGAGATCATAGGGGAGGGACGACATGGAAGGATATGGTTGGATCATGACGATCGTCATCGGCGGACTCGCCGGATGGATCGCGGAGAAGGTGATGAAGTTCGATACCGGACTTATCATGAACATCGTTATGGGCGTGGCGGGAGCGCTGGTCGGAAATTTCTTGCTGAGCCTCATTGGCATCGGCCTCGGCGGGCTTCTGGGCAATCTGATCGTGGCGGTCCTTGGCGCCTGCATCTTGATTTATCTCTACCGGGCCATCCAGTCGCGGAACGCCGCCTGAGGCATGACCACGCTTCTCGACATACGCGCAAAGCCGCGGCATCCGGAGAAGGCCCACCGGCCCGATACGCCGGTGCTGCGGAAGCCCGAGTGGATTCGCGTCAAGGCCCCAGGCTCCGCCGCTTATGCCGAGACGCAAAGGATCGTACGCGAGAACCAGCTGGTCACCGTCTGCGAGGAGGCGGGCTGCCCCAACATCGGCGAATGCTGGTCGAAGAAGCACGCCACCTTCATGATCATGGGCGACACCTGCACCAGGGCTTGCGCGTTTTGCAACGTGAAGACCGGGCTGCCGGGACCACTCAATCCGCACGAGCCCGCGCATGTGGCGGACGCCATCGCGCGCATGGGACTTTCGCACGCCGTGATCACCTCGGTCGACCGCGACGACCTCGCTGACGGCGGCGCGGATCATTTCGTGGGTACGATCAAGGCGGTGCGCGCGGCGTCGCCCGCGACGACCATCGAAATTCTGACGCCCGATTTTCTCAAGAAGGAAGGGGCTTTGGAAAAAGTGGTGCACGCCAGGCCGGACGTGTTTAACCACAATCTCGAAACCGTGCCGGGCCTTTATCTAAAGATCAGGCCAGGCGCCCGCTACTTCCATTCGCTGCGGCTTCTTCAGCAGGTCAAGGAGCTCGATGCAACAATGTTCACCAAGTCCGGCATCATGGTGGGGCTGGGAGAAACCCGCGAGCAAGTGATGCAGGTGATGGACGACATGCGGTCCGCGTCCATCGATTTCATCACCATCGGACAATATCTCCAGCCGAGCCGCAAGCATGCGGCGATCGACCGCTTCGTTACGCCCGAGGAATTCAAGGCATACGAAACGATGGCGTACGCCAAGGGTTTCCTTATGGTTTCGGCGAGCCCGCTAACCCGCTCCTCGCATCACGCTGGCGAGGATTTCGACAGACTTCGCAAGGCAAGAGCAGCTCAAGTTTCATGACCAAGTACAACGTCACGCGCCACGTCAACTATTCGGCGGATCAGATCTATGCGATCGCCGCTGACGTTCCGTCCTATCACGACTTCATTCCCCTGGTGCGGCTCTCGACCGTGCGCAACTGGAAGCGCCATGACGACGGCACCGAGACGTTCGATGCGCATCTGCTTGTCACCTACCGGAAGCTTGGCATCCGCGAGACTTTCACCAGCAAAGTGGTTGCAGACCCGGCCAATCTCATGGTCACCTCGACTGGCGGCGGGCGGCGCGGTCAAATCTCTCGTCTCCGTCTGGAAAATCATGCCCTCGCCACAAGGCGGCGCCGACATCGAGTACGCGGTCGATTTCACCATGAACAGCCGCTCGATGCAGTTTCTGCTTTCGGGCATGTTCGATCTGGCAGTGCGCAAGGTGATGGGCGCTTTCGAAGAGCGCGCGCGGATGCTCTACGGGCCACCGCCCGCGGCTGCCTGATCGAGCAACATTTTAAGCGCTTCGAGCGCCGATTGGACGCGCACCGCTTCTCGTCCCGGATTTCCGAAGCGGAACTCGCGGCACAACATGGCACTGCGCGCAGTGGCGATGAAAACGAGGCCAACGGGTTTTGAGGGTGAACCGCCGGTAGGGCCCGCGATGCCGGTAACGGCGACGGCGATGTCTGCTTTTGCTGCTCGTTGCGCGCCTTCGGCCATGGCGCGCGCCGTTTCTTCGCTGACCGCGCCGTGCTTGGCGATGAGCGCCGCATTGACTCCAATCATCTCGGTCTTGGCTTCGTCGGAGTAAGTCACGAAGCCGCGTTCGAACACTTCGGAAGAGCCAGACACCGAAGTGATCGCGGCGGCGACAAGTCCACCGGTGCAGCTTTCGGCGGTTGTGATGGTCAGTTTCCTTGCTTTGCACAGCGCGACAAGCTGCGACGCCTTATCGTGAAGCGCGGGAGTCATGGCAGGCGCACCGTGGCGACTGCCAGCGCGGCGATGCCTTCGCCGCGGCCGATTCCGCCGATCTTCTCCATCGTCGTGGCCTTGATGGCGATGCGGTCGCTGCCAATTCCCAAAAGTGGCGCGAGATATCCCTTCATCGCTGGCACATGCGGACTGATTTTCGGAACTTCCGCGAGGATGGTGATATCCGCATGAGCCACGATGCCGCCCCTGGATTTCAGAAGCGACACGGCCTTCTCGAGGAAAATGGAAGAGGGCGCATTCTTCCATTGCGGATCGCTTGGCGGGAAGTGCGAACCGATGTCGCCTTCGCCGATGGCGCCCAGGATCGCATCCGTCAGCGCATGCATGGCCGCGTCGGCATCCGAGTGACCTTTGAGTTTCTTTGCATGAGGAATTGACACGCCGCAAAGAACCACGGCCTTTGCCGGGCGCGAAGGCGTGTATGTCGAAGCCCTGTCCTGTGCGCACATCGGGCAGATCCGCATAGGTCTTGGCGGACATTTGGGCTTCGGCGGCGGAGAGATCGGCGGCGGTCGTCAATTTCACGTTGCCGGTGTTGCCTTGAATGACCGCCACCTGCAAGCCCACGTGCTCGGCGATCGAAGCGTCGTCGGTGAGCGAAGCAACACCATCGCGCGCGACACGGCGATGCGCTTCGAGAATGGCGTTGAAGGCGAAACCTTGCGGCGTCTGTGCGGCCCATATGGCTGCGCGGTCCACCGTGCGCGCGACGATGCCGCCTGGCGCGAATTTCAACGTGTCGGCGATGGGGAGGGCGGGGATGACGCAAGGCGTTGTGTCGAGCGCCGAAACCACGTCGGAGATCAGCTCCGGAGCGATAAAGGGCCGCGCCGCATCGTGGATCAGAACCTTGCGCGGTGCGTGTGCCACGAGCGCCTCGACACCGATACGGCAGGAGTCCTGCCTGGTGCTGCCGCCGATGATCGGAGGCAGCGTCGGAATCTCCCCCGCTGCATCCCGGAACCACTGCTCGTGGCCCTCGCCAATGACAGGCTGAACCAGCGACACTTGGGGATGCGTGGCGAATGCGCGCAGCGTCCACCAGATCACGGGTTTTCCGCCGATCCTGTGGTATTGCTTCGGACGTTCTCCCCCGGCCCTGAGGCCTACGCCGCCCGCCACGATCACCGCTGCAACCGTCATGGTCCTCGTCTAACCCGGCCTGCGGCGAAGTGCGAGAGGCGGGGCAGAATTGTCCATTGACGCAGTGCAGCAAAAGCCTACACTGCCTTCGAAATAAGCGATGCGGGGTTCTGATTAAAAAATGAGCATAACTGTCGGCTCTGTCGTTCTGAAGAACCGCGTATTCCTTGCGCCAATGTCTGGCGTGTCCGACGCGCCGTTCCGCAGGGCTGCGCATCGGAGCGGGGCCGGGCTCGTGGTCTCGGAGATGGTAGCGAGCCAGGAACTCGCCAAAGAGCGGCCAGATATGCTTCGGCGCGCGGCGGGTCTCGGTCAAGTCTCGCCTTTCGTGATTCAGCTTGCCGGTCGCGAGGCGGTTTGGATGGCGGAGGGTGCTCGCATTGCAACTGATCTTGGAGCGGACATCATCGATATCAACATGGGCTGTCCGGCGCGGCAGGTGACGGGTGGATGGTCCGGCTCGGCGCTGATGCGCGAACCCGATCTGGCGCTGTCGCTGATCGAGGCGACGGTGAAGGCGACTTCAGCGCCGGTAACGCTGAAGATGCGGCTCGGCTGGGACGAGCGCTGCCTCAATGCGCCGGACATCGCGCGCAAGGCCGAAGCGGCGGGCGTCAAGATGATCACCATTCATGGCCGTACACGCTGTCAGTTTTACAAGGGCAAGGCCAACTGGGCGGCAATTCGCAAAATCGCTGAAGCGGTGTCCATTCCCGTTGTCGCGAACGGCGACGGCGACAGCGTTACGGACGTGAAAGAGATGCTCGCGCAATCGGGCGCTCGGCAGTGATGATCGGGCGTGCTTGTTATGGAAGGCCGTGGTGGGCAGGCGTGCTTGCTTCGAAACTTGACTCTGGAAGTGGGGCGGCGGAGCCCGATCTCCGTCGCGAATATGAAATCGTCAGCGAGCAGCACTGGGAGATGCTTTCGCTTTACGGCCACGAGCACGGCAACCGCGTGGCGCGGAAGCATCTGGGCTGGACGCTTAACCGGCTTGTGCAGCGCGGCTTCCTCGATGCCGAGGCGGCGGCTTCATGGCGGACGCGGCTCTTGTCCGACAATCACAATGCGCGCGTCTTCAAAACCCTTGGAGAACTCTATGTGGTTGCCGCGGAGCTGGAGCAGGCCGCATGATGCTCGCGCCGGACCATGCGATCATCGACGCGCTGCCGAACCCGCTGTTGGTCATTAAAGGCGACGGCAAGATTTCGATGGCGAACAGCGCTGCCGAGGACTTCTTTCAGACAAGCAAGTCGGTTCTGTTACGCCACGAGCTTGGCGATCTTGCGCCATTTTCGAGCCCGCTCATTCATGCAGTGGAGCAGGCGCGGATCACGGCGAGCGTCATAAACGAATACGCAGTGTCGGTCGGAACGCCGCGGCTTGGCGGCGAGCGCACCGTCGATGTGCAGACGTCACTGGTGAACGAGGAAAGCGCGCAAGTGGTGATCATGCTTCTGCACCGCTCGATGGCGCACAAGATCGACAGGCAACTCACCCATAGAGGCGCCGCCCGCTCCGTTTCCGGCATGGCCGCGATGCTGGCGCACGAGATCAAGAATCCGCTCTCCGGCATCAGAGGCGCGGCCCAGCTGCTCGAACCCGGACTCGACAGCGAGGACCGCGCGCTGGCACGGCTCATTTGCGTGGAAACCGATCGCATTCGCGACCTCGTCGACCAGATGGAAGTCTTCTCCGACGACCGGCCCTTGGAGCGCAAGCCCGTCAACATCCACGTCGTGCTGGAGCGGGTGAAGCAGATTGCTCTAGCCGGGTTCGCACAAGGTGTCGGCCTTCGCGAAGAGTACGATCCTTCGCTGCCGCCGGTGAACGGTAATCACGATCAACTCGTGCAAGTGTTTCTGAACCTGATCAAGAACGCGGCGGAAGCCATTGATACGCAACCGGATACCGGCGAGATCGTTTTGACGACTGCATTCAGGCCTGGGGTGAGGCTTTCGGTTCCGGGCACGGGCGAGCGCATTTCGGTGCCGCTGGAAGTCTGCGTGCACGATACTGGCAGCGGCATCGCCGAGGATGTGCGGCCGCATATCTTCGATCCATTCATCACGACGAAACCCGGCGGCAAGGGCCTTGGCCTTGCCTTGGTCGCGAAAATCATCGGCGATCATGGCGGCGTCGTCGAGTGTGCGAAGCGCGCGCGCGGCACCACGTTCCGCGTGCTGCTACCAATGCTCAAAGGTTCCGAGGGAATCCTGGCTGAAGAGGGCCAAAAATAGAAATGACAGCAAAAACAGTTCTGATCGCCGACGACGACAGCGCCATCCGCACCGTGCTGACCCAAGCCTTGAGCCGCGCCGGTTACTCGGTCCGCTCCACCGCCACCGCGACCGCGCTCTGGCGCTGGGTGGCGGAGGGGCAGGGTGACGCGGTTTTGACAGATGTGGTGCTGCCGGACGAAAACGCCTTCGACGTGATCCCGCGCATCAAGAAACTCCGGCCCAACCTGCCGGTGATCGTGATGAGTGCGAAAAACACCATCATGACCGCAATCACGGCGGCGGAGCGGGGCGCTTACGACTATCTGCCGAAGCCGTTCGATCTCAGCACGCTGGTGCAGACCGTGGGACGGGCGCTCGAACAGGCGGCGAAACCCGCGGGCAGTCCCCGCCCGCAGCAGCATAACGATAACCTGCCCATCGTCGGCCGTTCCGCGGCGATGCAGGAGATCTACCGGATCATCGCGCGGCTCACCCAGACCGATCTCACCGCCTTGATCATCGGCGAGTCGGGAACCGGCAAGGAACTGGTGGCGCAGGCGCTGCACGATTACGGGCGGCGGCGGAAGGGCGCGTTCGTCGCGGTCAACATGGCGGCGATCCCGCGCGAATTGATCGAGTCCGAATTGTTCGGCCATGAGAAGGGATCGTTCACGGGAGCGCACGCCCGCATGGCCGGCCGCTTCGAGCAGGCGGAAGGCGGAACGCTGTTCCTCGACGAGATCGGTGACATGCCGCTTGAAGCGCAGACGCGGCTTTTGCGCGTGTTGCAGCAGGGCGAATACACCTCCGTCGGCGGGACCACGCCAATCAAGACCAATGTGCGGATCATCGCGGCCACGCACCGCGATCTGCGGCAACTCATCAATCAGGGCCAGTTCCGCGAAGACTTGTTCTTCCGGCTCAATGTGGTGCCGCTCAGGCTGCCGCCTCTTCGCGAGCGCGTCGAGGACATTCCGGATCTGGTGCGGCATCTCCTGACGCGCGCCGAGAGCGAGGGCCTGCCGCGCAAGGAGCTATCCTCCGCCGCCATCGACCGGATGATGCAGCATCGCTGGCCCGGAAACGTCCGCGAGTTGGAGAACCTCATCAAGCGCTTGATGGCGATCGAGAGTGACGACGAGATCAGCGCCGCATCGGTCGAGCGCGAGCTGTCGGCGGCACCCGCGCCCGCGGAGGCGCAGCCGGTGACGTCCGCCGATGGGTTGCCCGAGTTCATGGAAAATCATCTGTCGCGGCTCTTCGCCGGCTTCGGCGCAAGCCTGCGCCGGCGGGGTTGCATGAGCGGGTTCTGGGCGATGTAGAGCCGGCGCTTCTTCGCGCCTGTCTTGCGGCGACCAACGGCAATCAGTTGCGGGCGCGGAGCTTCTCGGCATCAACCGCAATACGCTGCGGAGCAAGCTGCGCCAGTATAACATCCGGGCGATCCGCGGTCTCGCCTCACTGTCGTAAATCCGCCACCATTGCTGTTGAATTCATGCAACAGCCATGGTCTATGCGGGGACGATGTCCAACAGAAGCGAGCATAAGCTGAGCGCGCGGCTCCAGCGTTTTACCGGCCTTGCCGGAATCCTGCTGGTGCTGGTGGGCACAGTGGCCGGCCTTTCCACCTTCGCGGTGCTTACTGGGCTGACACCGCTGCAGCCGAGCCGCGATCTCACCATCATCCTGCTGATCGCCAACACCGCCGTGCTGATCCTGATGACGGCGCTGATTGGCGGGGCAGGTGCTGTATTTGCTGGCGGAGAAGCGGCGCGGCACGGCGGGCGCGGGCCTGCATATCCGGCTCATTTCGCTGTTCAGCCTGATTGCCGTGGTGCCCGCGATTATCGTGGCGGCTTTCGCCGCGGTGACGCTCAATCAGGGTTTGGATACTTGGTTCTCGTCGCGCACACGCGCCATCGTGGACGGCGCAGTCAATGTGGCCGAGGCCTACATCCGCAACAGCGCGGAAGCCACGCGTGGGGATGTTGCGAATATATCCGCCGATCTCAACCAGCAGAAGGCGATGTACGACAGCGACCGTGCATCCTTCGTGCGCCGCGTGGCGCGGCATGCGGCTCTGCGCGGCTTCGCCGGCACATTCGTTTTCGACCAGCAGAACAAGGTGATCGACGTCAACGTGACGGTGAATGACCGCATTCAGTTCCGTACGCCCCCTCCCGACGCCATGGAGCGCGCCGACAAGGGTGAACTCGTGGTGATCCCGCCGGGGCAGGGCGGAAACGTAGTTAGGGCCCTCATCAAGCTGCAGAATTTCCCGTCGCACTATCTTTATGTCTACCGCGTGATCAATCCCTCGGTGATCGATCAGCTCGCGAAAACCCGCGAAGCCAAGGCGGAATACGACAAACTGATGGAGCAGCGCGTGGGCGTGCAACTCACCTTCGGGCTTATGTATGCGGTTGTGGCGTTCGTGTTTCTCTTGTCGGCGATCTGGACCGGGCTTTGGTTCGCCGACCGGCTCGTGGCGCCGATCGTGAGGCTGCTCGATGCATCTCGCCGCGTGGCCAAGGGCGATCTCGGGGCGAAGGTCTCAATTGCCGATGGACCAGGTGACATCGCGACCCTCGGCGACACCTTCAACATGATGACGGACCAGTTGAAACAGCAGCGCGACGAACTCGTCGCCACCAACGACCAGCTCGACGACAGGCGGCGCTTCACCGAGGCGATGCTGGCGGGGGTGAGCGCCGGTGTTGCCGGCATCGGCGAGGACAATAGGATTTCGCTGGTGAACCGTTCGGCCACCAATCTTCTCGGGCGCAGCGAGGCCACGCTTCTTGGGCGCGACATTCAGGAGGCGTTGCCGGAATTCGCCGAACTTTTCGCGCTGGCGTTGTCCCGGCCATCTGGCTTCGCGGACGGACAGGTGGAGTTCAATGGCCGCACCTATTTCGCGCGCATCACTACCGAGCGCTCGGATAGCAGCGAAAGCGGGCATGTGCTGACCTTCGACGACATCACCGAGCTTGTCTCGGCGCAGCGCAATTCCGCTTGGGCCGATATCGCGCGGAGGATCGCGCACGAAATCAAGAATCCGCTCACCCCCATCCAGCTTTCGGCGGAGCGCCTCAAGCGCAAATACGGCCGCGAAATCGTGACCGACAAGCAGGTGTTCGAGCAGTGCACCGACACAATCATCCGGCAGGTGGGCGATATCGGGCGGATGGTGGACGAGTTCTCGTCGTTTGCGCGCATGCCGAAGGCGATCCCCGAGCCACAGAACCTGGCCGAAGTGGTGCGGGATGCAACGGTGCTGCAACGGGTGTCGTCGTCCGACATCGATATCGAGATCGACATGGAGGAGGGCGAAATGGTGTTCGCCTTCGACCGGCGGCTCATCACCCAGGCGGTCACTAATCTCGTGAAGAACGCCCGTGAAGCCATTGAAAGCAGGCTGCAAACCGAACATGAGCTGCGCGGGGAAATCTTCGTCAGGGCAGGCATCAGGGATAGGCACCCATTTGTCAGTGTCACCGACAACGGCATCGGCCTGCCAAAAGAAAATCGTCACCGCCTCGCCGAACCCTACATGACCACGCGCGAGAAGGGCACCGGGCTTGGCCTCGCCATCGTCAAGCGCATCATGGAGGAACACGGCGGAAAGCTGAAACTCGAGGACGCGCCGGGGGGGCAGGGCGCGCTCATCACACTGGAATTCGCCCTTCTCGAAGACAAAGTCGCCATACCCGCATGAGAGCTGAGCAGCCATGAACGCCGACATTCTGATCGTCGATGATGAAGCCGACATCCGCGAATTGATCGCGGGCATATTGCAGGACGAGGGTTACGAGACGCGGCTCGCCCACAACAGCGACGCGGCGCTCGCGGAAGTCGACACGCGGCGGCCAACGCTCATCATTCTCGATATCTGGCTGCAGGGCTCCAAGCTGGACGGGCTCGATCTTCTCAAGGTGATCAAGGAGCGGCACCCGGAAACGCCGGTGATCATTATCTCGGGCCACGGCAACATCGAAACCGCGGTGTCCGCCATCAAGCGCGGCGCTTACGAATACGTAGAGAAACCATTCAAGGCGGACCGGCTGCTCTTGGTTGTGAGCAGGGCTTTGGAAACCAGCCGCCTCAAGCGCGAGAACGTCGAGCTTCGCGGCAAGAGCGGCGCCGATACGGAACTGCTCGGCGGCTCCGGCGCAATGCGGCAGCTGAGGATGCTTTTGAAAAAGATCGCGCCCGCCAACAGCCGCGTTTTGATCTCGGGGCCAATGGGCGCCGGCAAGGAACTTGCCGCGCGTTCGCTGCATGCAATGTCGAGCCGGGCAAACGGGCCATTTGTGACGCTGAGCGCGGCCACCATGGCGCCCGAGCGCATGGAAGAGGAACTGTTCGGCACCGAAAGTGCCGATGGCGCCGCAAAGCGTGTCGGCGCGCTCGAAGAGGCCCATGGCGGCACGCTCTACATCGACGAAGTGGCCGACATGCCGCTCGAGACCCAGGGCAAAGTCTTGCGGGTTCTGGTGGAGCAGACGTTTCAGCGCGTTGGAGGAGGGAAGAAAATCAAGGTCGACGTGCGTGTCGTGTCCTCGACGAGTCGCGACCTTCCCATTCTCATTTCCCAAGCGCAGTTCAGGGAAGACCTGTTCCACCGGCTCAATGTGGTGCCAGTGAAAGTTCCAAGTTTGGCCGAGCGGCGCGAGGATATTCCGGAACTGATCGAGGAATTCGCCCGGGCTTACTCGGCCACCTCGGGCCAGCCATCGCGCAAGCTCGCCGCTGACGCCCTCGCTGTCCTGCAAACCCGCGACTGGCACGGCAACGTGCGCGAGCTCAGGAACAACGTCGAACGCATCATGATCCTCGCCACCGGAGACAACGGCAGCGAAATCGCCGCCGCGAACCTGCCGCCGGACGCCACGAGCGGCGGCCTTGCGTCCGCCTCCAATGGCAATGAGCAACTGCTCACGCTCCCCTTGCGCGAAGCCCGGGAAGCCTTCGAACGCGACTACATTGCCGCCCAACTCTCCCGCTTCGGCGGCAACATCTCCAAAACCGCACTGTTCATCGGAATGGAGCGCTCGGCGTTGCACCGGAAGATCAAGCTGCTCGGGTTGACGGGAAAGGATGAGGAACAGGGGTAGGATGGTCAGGCACCGTTACCCGTAAGCCTGCATCACCTTCTTCACCGCGGGCCTGTTCGCCATGCGGGTGCGGTGATCGATCACGCGGGGGAATTTCGCGACGTCGACGCCGTCGCCTTCCATCCAGGTGCTGAGGATGTAGAGATAACAATCGGCGACCGTGAACTGCTTACCCATCACCCAGGGTCCTTCGAGATAATCGTTCTCGATCATCGCGAAATTCTCGGTCACGTTTTGCGGCACCTTGATTTTGAGCGCCTCGATGACGGCGGGGTCGTCGGACCAGCGGCTGCCGCGAAGTTTATGCGCGTGATTGGGATGCACGGTGGAGCAGAGCCAGGAATTGAACGCCTGCATCTTCGCCAGGTCGAAGGGATCGGCGGGTGCTAAATTGGCGGCGGGATGGGTTTGTGCGATGTAGTAGAGGATCGCCGGGCTTTCCGTGAGCGTGCCTTTGTCCGTGACCAGCGCGGGCACGCGGCCCTTGGGATTCACCTTGAGGTAATCCGTCGAGCGTTGCTCGCCCTTGCTGAAATCGAGCCGGGTGACGGTGTAATCCGCGCCTGCTTCCTCAAGCGCGATATGGCTGGCGAGCGAGCAGGTGCCGGCCGAGCCTACAAACAGGTTCAGCATCAGGCGGGAACCGCGACGCCCTTGTCGGCCATGAGCTGTTTCAGCTCGCCCGACTGGAACATCTCCATCATGATGTCGGAGCCGCCGACGAACTCACCCTTCACGTAAAGCTGAGGGATGGTCGGCCAGTTGGTGTAGTTCTTGATGCCGTTGCGGAGTTCCTCCGAGCTCAGCACATTGACGCCCTTGAACGGCACGCCCAGGTGCTGAAGGATCTGCGTGGCACGGCTCGAGAAGCCGCACTGCGGCATGTCGGGTGTGCCCTTCATGAAGAGCACCACGTCGTTGGACTTCACTTCGGTGTCGATCTTGGTGTGGATGTCGGTCATCGATTTCTCTCTTTCGATCAGTTTTTCGGCTGATGCGCCATATGCGATATCTGGTGCATATATTCTCTATTCTAAGACATCTCGGGTCAAGTTCGTAGGGTCTTTAGGTGGATTGTGGCTGTCTCTCCAACTATCTCCAGCCTTTCGAACGGCTTTCTTCGACGCAAAACGAACGGAACTGCAACAATTGGCACGAGTACTCCAATTGCGGCTATCTGTTCAAAGACGATCAAATTCATCACTCCGGCGCACTGGTCTGCAGCGCCAAGGCATGAAGCTCGCCGCCCATCCGGCCCTTCAGCGCGGCATAGACCATCTGATGCTGTTGCACCCGGGATTTGCCCTTGAAGGCTGCGGAGATGACGTTGGCGGCGTAGTGGTCGCCATCGCCCGCGAGGTCGCGGATTTCGACCTCGGCGTCGGGCAGCGCTTCCTTAATGAAGCGTTCGATTTCGGTGGCGGACATGGCCATCGTCGGTGATCCTTGTTGAGTGACTAAAATAGGCCAGAGGAAGAGGGAATTCCAGTGGTGGCGGCTGGGCGTTGATTAGGCGCCCGGCCAGCAGTAAAGGGGGCTGTTTCTCGAGGGGGAATCGACCATGCACATCTCGCGCCGGGGTTTTCTTGCCGCTGCCGTTTCATCGGCCGCCGCCATGGGCCTGAGGCCCGAAGCTTGGGCCGAAGAGCCGTTCGCGGTCAACCCCAAGGAGGCCAAGGCGGTCGAATACAAGTTCCAGCGCCGCGATATGGAATTCGAGACGAACGAGCCCGCGGGCACCATCGTGATCGATGCCGTCAAACGTTTCCTTTATCTCGTCCACGGCAACGGCCAGGCCACCCGCTATGGCGTGGCAGTTGGCAAGGGGGCGAAGGCATGGACCGGCGAAGTCATCATCAAGAAGAAGAAGGAATGGCCGGTGTGGGTGCCCGCACCCTATCATCTGGAGGTGAAGCCCGATCTCGCGAAGTGGATTCCGGGCGGCATGCCGGGTGGGCCGGACAACCCCATGGGCGCGCGCGCGCTCTACCTCTACAAAGGCGAAATTGACACCATCAACCGCATCCACGGCTCCGCCAAACCGAAGGAGATCGGCAAGAAAGCAACGGCCGGCTGCATCGGCATGCTGAATGTCGATGTGATCGATCTCTACGCGCGGTGGAGGTTGGAACGCGGGTGGTGATGCTGGGGTAGTGTGCGGCATGAAGGCGCTTCGTCGCGAGCACCTCAGCATGAGGGTGTACAAAAACTGACATCACCCTGAGGCGCCCGCGCAGCGGGCCTCGAAGGGGGAGGGCAGTACGTACACGCCGCTACAACTCCCCCTTCATATACGCCGGAAACCAACCTTCATGCGCCATGCGCAGATCGGCGATGGGAAGTGAGGTGCCGCCGCGAACGATCAGAGTGGGCGTGGCCGTGACTGTTCCAACCCGGATCACATCCACGCCTTCGACATGCGCTTGCGTGATGATCTTGGCGGCTTCCTTGGCCGGACACGTCACCACATAGCGCGCCTGATCCTCGCCGAAGAGCTGCTCGTGGTTCATGTCGTCGAGCTTGGCGCCGAAGGAAGATGCGAGCGCCATTCGGAAACCGCGGCAATGAGGCCGCCGTCGGAAATGTCGTGCACGGCGGTGACTTGCGCGCGGGTGATGAGTTTCCGCACGAATTCGCCCACGCGTTTTTCTTTCTCGAGAACGACGGGTGGGGGTGCGCCTTCCTCGCGGCCCAGCACTTCGCGCAGATACATCGACTGGCCCAGATGGTTGCCATGACCGCCAACCATCAGGATCGCCTCGTCCGCCGCCTTGAAAGCGAGTGTTGCCATCTTCGAGAGATCGGTGAGAAGCCCGATGCCGCCAATCGCGGGTGTCGGCAGAATGCCTTGGCCGTTGGTTTCGTTGTAGAGCGAGACGTTCCCCGAGACGACCGGGAAATCGAGCGCGCGGCAGGCTTCGCCGATGCCTTTGATGGCGAACACGAACTGGCCCATGATTTCGGGCCGCTCGGGGTTGCCGAAATTGAGATTGTCGGTGATGGCGATGGGCAGGGCCCCGACCGCCGTGAGATTGCGCCAGCATTCCGCCACCGCCTGCTTGCCGCCTTCGTAGGGATCGGCTTCCACATAGCGCGGCGTCACATCGGTCGAAACCGCGATTGCCTTTTGCCCACGGATGCGCACCACACCCGCATCGCCGCCCGGGATCTGCGCCGTGTTGGACTGGATCAGATGATCGTATTGCTCCCACACCCAGCGTCTGGAGCACATGTCGGGCGAACCCATCATCTTGAGGATCGCAGCGGAGAGATCGTTTGGGGCAGGGACGTTGGTGAGCAGCGGCAGTTTCGGCGGCTCGACCCACGGCCGGTCATACTCCGGTGCCTCGTCGCCCATCTGCTTGATCGGCAGATCGGCTTTCACCTCGCCTTCGTGCTTGATAATGAAGCGCAGCGTATTGGTGGTCTTGCCGACAATGGCGAAATCGAGTCCCCATTGTGGAAAATCGCTTCCGCTTCCTTCTCTTTCTCCGGCCGCAGCACCATGAGCATGCGCTCCTGGCTTTCCGAAAGCATCATCTCGTAAGCCGTCATTGAGGTTTCGCGCTGCGGCACGAGGTCTAAATCCAATTCGACTCCGTTGCCCGCTCGCCCGCCCATCTCGGCAGATGAGCTTGTCAATCCAGCCCGCTCCCATGTCCTGAATGCCGACTATCGCGCCCGCGCGCATGGCTTCGAGGCAGGCTTCGATGCAGAAGTTTTTCGAGGAACG
>JAAURV010000344.1 GCA_012032065.1 Hyphomicrobiales bacterium | reverse complement strand
TTTGGAACAGCGCGCGCTGGATCGGGCCGACGAAACGCTGGCCGACAAGCGGGTATGGAAGCTGAGCGCCCAGCAGTGGGAGAAGTTCCAGGCGGCTCTCGACGCGCCGCCGCGCGAGAACCCGCGCATGCGGCGGCTGTTGCGGGAACCCTCGATCTTCGAGACGCCGGACAAGGGCTGAGGCCCGGTGTTCCGGATCGAGAAGCTCGCCCGCGATCACGCCACGGGAGCGTTCGATTGCGGGTCCGAGCCGCTGAACCGGTTTCTCTCGAAACATGCGCTGTCGAGCCAGCAGGCCAACGCCTCGCAAACCTATGTCGGCGTCAAGGATGGCGGCATCGTTGGCTTTCACACGCTGGTTGCCGGTGAAGTGGGGTTCGACGCCGCAACCGAGCGGCTGAAGAAGGGTTTGGTGCGGCATCCGGTCCCGGTCATGGTGCTGGCGCGGCTCGCCGTGGACCGCCGCTGGAGCGGCATCGGCGCGGGCCGGGGGCTCTTGAAGGACGCGGCACTCCGCGCCCTCAATGCGTCGTCCATCGTGGGCGCTCGCGCGCTCGTCGTCCACGCCAAGGACGAAGGCGCGGGGCGCTTCTATCTGCACTTCGGATTCGCCGATGGCTTCGACGATCCGATGCACCTCTACATGCTGATGAAGGACTTGCGGGCGTTTGCCGGGCAGTGAAGTTGTGGCTTTGCAACAAAGCCACGCCTCTCCCCCGCATTTCCCTCGCTTGCCGCCCCGCCCGGATTCTGCGACAGTCATCGTTCACGGAGGATCGATCATGAAACCGCGCCGCTTGATTTTCGCGCTCTCGCTTCTGCCTCTCTCTTTCACGCCCGCGCTGGCCGAGGAAATCGGGCGCGCAACTATCGATGGGCGCGAGGTGGTGATCGATTCGAACGGCACTTGGTCCTATGCGGACGGTGCCGCTGCTGCCGGCCAGCAAGCGCCCGCATGCGCGGGCAACGTCTTGGAGAGCAAGAAGGTTGGCGTGTCGTTCTGTCTCGCGGCACCATGGAAGCTCGACAGCGCGCCCGCGGGAGCGATGGAAATTCAGGCGCATCATCCGGAGTCCGACATCTATTTCGGCCTCATTCCCGAACGCACGCAGATGCCGGCGGAGGCGCTGCGGCGCGCCATCATCTACAACGCGGCGCAGGCGACCAACACGCAGGAGAAGGACATTCCGGTCGCCGCCGAGTCGAAGGAGACGTTCAACGGCAAGGAATGGAACTACATTCAGTATGACGTGGATTTCTCAGGCGCCAAATTCACCTTTGCCAACTACTATGTCACGCTGGGAGATCGCGGCGTGGTGCAGGCGGTGTTCTGGTGCTCGCCTGCCTATTTCGAGCAGAACAAGGACGCCATGAAAGCGATGATGACCGGATTCTCCCTGGCGCAGAAGTGATGAACCGCCGCCGCTTCCTTCACTCTTTGGCGCTTCCCGCGGCGATGGCATTCGCAAACTCCGCGCCCGCGCGCGAACTCGTTCCTATCTTCGAATCCGAAGCCAAACAGGTCCCCTACAAATACCGCCGCCGGGAAGTCGCTTACAAAACGAGCGAGCCGAAGGGCACCATCGTCGTCGATCCGGGCGAGCGCCTTCTCTATCATGTGCTCGGCCAAGGCAAGGCAATGCGTTACGGCGTAGCGGTGGGAAGCGACGGCAAGGAATGGACTGGCGCCGCGATTATCGGCCGCAAGGCCAAATGGCCCAAGTGGACACCGACCAGGGAACATCTCGCGTCCTTCCCGAGCCTTGCGAAATGGAAAAGCGGCATGCCCGGCGGCGAAGGCAATCCGCTTGGCGCACGCGCGCTCTATCTCTTCAAGGGCAAGGCCGACACGCAGTACCGCATTCACGGCACCATCCGCCCCAGGACCATCGGCCGCTATGTCACCAACGGCTGCATCCGCATGCTGAATGTCGATGTCGTGCATCTCTACGACCGCGTCGAGATCGGCACGCGCGTCGTGGTGCTGGACAATCTCAAGCGCGGCGGCATTCTGTTCGAACCATCCGATTGAGCGCGATCCGCCGCAGCTTTACTATCGTCATTCTTACAATCAATCTCGCGTTCATGACCAACACATCCAAAGCCAGCGATCTCCACGCCGCCGTGTCGGCAACCGTTATGGCGGCAACGCGCTGATCCCGGCTTGCGAACGGGCGCATGTCGAAACCATCGAACTGCTGCTCACCACAAAGATCGACGTCAATCATGTGAATAATCTGGGCTGGACGTGTTTGCTAGAGATCGTGATCCTCGGCGACGGCGGAGAGCGCCATCAGCAAGCCGCGAAACTCGTGCTCGCAGCGGGCGCCGATCCCAATCTCGCCGACAAGGACGGCGTTTCGCCGCTTGCGCATGCGCGGAAGAATGGACAGGAAGAGGTTGCGAAATTGATCGAAGCGGCGGGCGGGCGGTAGAAGCTACGGCAGACCCGGCAACGCCCACTCGATCGCCTTCTGCCCATTGACCTCCAGAAACGCATTTGCCTTCGAGAACGGCTTCGAGCCGAAGAATCCGTTGTGCGCGGAAAGCGGGGAGGGATGCGCGGACTTCAAAACGAGATGGCGGGCGGCGCCGACGAATGCTGCCTTCTTTTGTGCATAAGTTCCCCACAAGATAAACACCACCGGCCGCTCCAGATCGTTCACCTTGCGGATCACAGCGTCGGTGAAACGCTCCCAGCCCTTGCCTTGGTGCGATGCGGCGCGGCCTGCCTCGACGGTGAGCACGGCATTGAGCAGAAGCACGCCTTGTTTCGCCCAGCTTTCAAGGAAACCGTGGCGTGGCGGCTTGAGGCCGAGGTCGCTCGCCCAGCCGAGCTCGCGATCGATGGTCAGCGGGTCGAAAGTATCCGCCTGCCACATCTCAAGCTGGTTGATCGCGGTGGCCGGCGCGTAATTGCTGCCGACCATCCATGGCTGACGCCCGTACCAACTGGCCGCCCGCCGTTTGCTCCACCGCGCCGGCCGCTGCTGCGACACGGCCGCCGCCGGGTCCGACGGACCCGTCAACTCCCCCGCATACTCCATGGTGCCACCCCACTCCGCATCACTTTACCGTCATGACCTGCCCGGTTCATGGCGCGACCACTCTGCTTGTCGATCGGTTAATGATGCCTGTATTGGGTGCGCGGCGACGACGATGTCCGGCACGGCGTCCTCGGCCGCGAGCGCCGCGTACCAGACGTTCTCCGGGTAGACCACCGCCATCGGCCCGTGGCCGCACTGGGAGAAGCAGCCGGCCTTGTTGACGCGCACGTCGCCCTGCCGGTTGGCCTTCTGCACGCCGGCCCGGAGCCGCTTCACGAACTGCTCGGTGTCGCCCTGGGTCGGGCAGGTCTCGCCGCTGGTGCACACGAACACGTGCCGATCGTACTGGCCCATCGTCGCTCCTCTGGCCTGG
>JAAURV010000343.1 GCA_012032065.1 Hyphomicrobiales bacterium | reverse complement strand
ACGCGGGGCTCGACTTTCCGGCCTTGCTTGAAGCTCCGCGAAACTTCGGCAGCGGTGGCGTCATCATCGTGCTGGGCGAGGACCGCGAGGACGGCGGCAACCTGAGTCCACGGGATCGCTGGGGAAACTCGGTTTTGCAACTTTGCCGGCCACGGCGGCGCGCTCTTCGGGTTGGCCCAGATCGAGCTGCTTCCGCTCGGTTTCGGAGCCGAAGCGTGGAATCTGGTATTCGGGCCGGAGCCAGCGCACGAAGCCCCGGGCTTCCTCGGCGGCGCGCTCCTTGTTCATCGCCACGAGCCGCGCCAGAACTTCGTCCTCGGGCAAATCGGCGGGCCAGCCATAAGCGGCGGCAACGGCGGCATCGAGTTCCTCATGCAGTTCCTTGAGGATCAGGATGAGCGCGTCGTCGAAGATGAGCTTGCCGTCCGCATCAAGCTCCTCGCCCGCCTTCACCTTTTCGAGAACATTGTACATCCCGGTGAGCGTGATTCCGGAATGCCGCGCCTGAACATCCTTGCGATGTTTGTCGAGCGCCTCGGCGATGCGCGCAATCTCGGAGCGCTGCTTATCGGTGGCAGCGGGGAAGGGGAAGGGATCGAAGCAACGAGATTTTGAGTATCGCGGATCGTTACCCATCCCAAGCCAACCGCCAGCCCGCAGCGCCCAAGTGACATGGAAGCGGCACGATAGAATGCCCAGATCGGCGGCGCTATCGGATGCGATGCACACCAGCATGTTGTCTGGCAGAATCTCCGCGTCGAGGAACTGGAAAATACGGTGCTTGGCGGTTTCGACGGTGGCGATGTAACGCGAGAGGCCTGTGAGAGCGGGCCTCAGTTCTTGTCGCGGCTTTCCAAACACCCACCAATTTTTTGCATAAGCCTTGGCGTCATTCGTTGAGGACGTTCGCGCTTGTTCTTCACGTTGCGTTTTTACTGTTTGCGACAGGTGTTGATAGATTTCTGGAAAACGTTGCCGGACGTCGTTGGCTTCAATTCCGAAAAGATCGATGACCATTGAATCGCGTGAAGTTCCCGTAAGATCGCGTCCATTGCGATAGAGTCGAATGTGCTTTTCGAGGTCCTCGCGTTTGCCGAGTCCCAAGTGTTCTGCTTCTGAAGGCGTAACAATGAAACCCGAGCCATGAAGCTTCATGCCGGGAGAGCACATGCCAACATTGGATTTGAGTCCCTTCGCTTGGGTAACATCGACACCGATGGTGAGATCGGAATTAATCGCCCCCGCGCCTTCCCTGAACGCAATTCTCGGCTCATCGCTATCCAAACCATCTTCCGCAACCACATCCAGCAACTTGCCTCCCCATTTGCCGGCCTCCGCTACCGTCATGGCGATGCGCACGGCAGCGCTGTCGCTCGTCACCTTCGTCCAGGGATGGTCAGCAATTGCATAGATGATGGAAACGGGTGCCTTCGCCGACAAATGCCGCTCCAGCGTGCGGCGCTGGAAGACCTGCGTGATCGAATTGGTGGTGACGAGTCCGAAGCGGCGAAGCGGCGTGTCCTTCCTTGTCAGCAGTTCCGCCGCGTGGTCCCACCAGTACATGACGAAATCGGCGCTGTCGTTCATTTGCGGATGCGCCTTCCACAGCGCTTGCGCATCGAAATCTCCAAGCTGAGCCCGGACATCCTTGCCGCCGATGAAAGGCGGATTGCCGACGATGTATTCGGATTCCGGCCACTCGGGAGGGCGGGGGCGGACGTAATTGCCTTTCGAATCCACGCCGTCATGCTTCAGCACCGCATCGCGGTGTTCGATGTTCTTGAATTCGCGCAGGATGGGTTCGGGCGGCTGCTCGCCCTTGGTCTTGAGATGCCAGCGCAGATAGCCGATCCACAGGACCAGCTCGGCGATTGCGGCGGCGCGCGGGTTCTTCTCGATGCCGAGAAACTGATGCGGTCGACCGTGAATTTTTCGAGCCGCAGCGCTTGCTGCCCGCCCCATAACTCCAGCGTGTCCAGCACTTCGCCTTCAAGGCGCTTCATCAATTCGAGCGTGACATAGAGGAAGTTGCCGGTTCCGCAGGCGGGATCGAGCACGCGGGTATCGCACATCTTCTTGTGAAAGGCGCTGATGCGGCTTACCGCTTCTTCCGCCTTGATGCCGCCTTCGCCGAGCGAGCCGAGGATATGGCTCCACTCCTCGCGCAACGGCTCCATCACGGTTGCCTGCACCAGCCGCTCGACATAGGCGCGCGGCGTGTAGTGCGCGCCGAGCGAGGCGCGCTCGGAGGGATCGAGCGCTTGCTCCAGCAATGTGCCGAAGATGGAGGGATCGACTTCCGTCCAGTCTTTCGCGGCGGCTGCTTTCAGAACGCCGATCTCTTCGCGGCCATGGGAAAGACGCGGGCTTCGGCGAAGAGTTTGCCGTTGAAGCGGGGAAGTTTGCGCGGATCGAGGTGGAGAAGCCGCCTTCGTTCATTCTCTTCCACAGCTCTTCGAGAAGCGGCATGAAGCTGTCCGGGCTTTTCGTGCACTCTTCGAGCAGATCGGTGAATGCATTCTCCGCGATGAGTTTGGTGTCCTCCGCGAACATGGTGAAGAGGCAGCGCATGAGAAACAACGCCACGTCTTCCGGCGGATGGTTCTTGACTTCGAGCCGCTTCGAAACCTCGGCAAGCGCTCTTGCGATTTCGCGCGTGGCCTTCGCCGCCTTTCTGGCGGGGTTCAACTCGTGCGGATTTTCCCAGATGAGCTTGAAACGTTCGCGCACCTTGCCGTTCGCGAGATCGTCCATGAACACGCGGAAGCCCTGACGGTCCGGGAATTGTTCGTAGTGGCGGCCCTTGCCGGAGAAATCGGCATAGACCTCGAAGCAGTGGCCGACATCGCAGACGACGATGAAGGGCGGCCAGTCGTGCGAGGACGGCAGGCGGCGCGCATAACCTTCGGCCTGCTGGCGCGCGTTCATCATCAGCACGTCCCAGGTGCGGGAAGATTTGCCGCGTTGCGCACTGTCGTCCGCCGTGAACAGGTCTTCCTGGCCGGTCACGGCCTTGGGCTTGCCCTTGGCGCGGGACTGCTTGGCTTCGAGGACGAACGCGCCGCGCTTGTAGAGATCGGCAAAGTCCGTGGCGGTGGCGCCTTTGAGCGCGTACTCGAATTTGTAGTCGCCTTCGTGCGGGCGTTCGACTCCCAGGACATCACAAAACTCATTGAGGAAGGTCTGGGCTTGCGCGCGCTCGCCGCCTTGCGCGTTCTTCCACTTGCCGATGAACTGTTCCGCCGATTGCCCCATGGGAGAAGGCTTAAGCGATTCAGATCGACGTTGAAAGAGCGGGGCTAAACTCCGGACGCGGTCATCGCGGAACTTCACCCTTCCCCCATCGGGGGAAGGTGCCCCGAAGGGGCGGATGAGGGTCTTGAGGAATAGTGCAGCCCATAAATTTCTCACATCGCGCTCAC
>JAAURV010000035.1 GCA_012032065.1 Hyphomicrobiales bacterium | reverse complement strand
GGCTGGTCATCGACCGGAAGCGGCTGGCCCTGATGGAGCATGAGACCGTCGCCGCGGCGGGCGCGCGGCTGTCGAAACAATTGGGCAAGGCTTTCGACCAGCCCGTCGAGGGCGAGCGACTGACCGGGATTACCGGCAGTCCGTCGATCTGCCGGCAGGGCGCTTCGCCGTGGTCGAACGATCGAAAGAGTTCTCGCTGGTCCCCTGGCGGGAGGCGCTGGAGGCGCGGCGGGGCTTGGAGATTTCCGGGGTCATCAAGCCGGGCGGGATCACCTGGGACTTCGGCAGGACCCGCGGCGGGCCGGCGCTTTTAGGAACCAAGACGGCGGAATCCGATGGAGGTATCAATTGATCGCAATATCAGAAACCTTGCCAAATGCATGAAAATGCCCTATATGGAGGCCGGAGGATGACCCTGATGAAACTGGAAGCCGTTGACCGTTTGCCCCCAGGGAAGCGTCGGCGCCCTTTCCGCTGGCGGCGGGCGATTACGGGATCACCGACGCGGAAGGCCTCGCCATGGCGGAAGCCGCGGTCAATCTCTTCCGCCTCTGGGCCTCACCGACGCGGAAGCCTGCACGCTCTTGGGCGGCATTTCGACCGCGACCTATAATCGCTGGAAGCGCGGCGAGATCGGCCGCCTCAATGTCGACCAGAAAACCCGTCTCTCGATCCTGATGGGCATCCACAAGGCCTTGCGCATTCTCTTTACCGAGAATGAGCGCGTCTACGCCTGGGTCAAAAAACCGAACGAGGCCTTTGGCGGCCGCGCGGCGCTCGAGATCATGCTGCAGGGCCAGATCATGGATCTCTTTGACGTCCGCTTCTATCTCGATGCGGCGCGCGGCTGATGGCGCCGCCGATAACGCGCCTTCGCTGGCGCAAGACGCACCGGATCATCTCGACGCGTCATCCGCCGATCGATCTCTTCGAGGACATCGCCGATCCCGCCGACTGGGAGATTTTGATCGCGGCCGAGCAGAAAACCAATCCGCGGCTCGCGGAGACGATGGGCAATCTCGATCTGCTGCCGCCGGCGCGGCGCGTGCCTGGGCCGCTGATGGCGCCCTTCACGCATGTGAGTCCGGACAAAGCGAGCCGCTTTTCCGATGGAAGTTTCGGCGTGCTCCATGTGCCGCGGAAGATCGAAACGGCGATCGCCGAATCCGCCTCTCATCACGCGCGCTTCATGGCGATGACGGGCGAAGAGCCTGGATGGAGTTCGCAGTTCAGCGAAATCTGGCTCGATCTCGAAGCGGAGCTGCATGATTTGCGGGAAGCGGAGGCGGCATTCGCGGCGGCGCTCGATCCCGATGACTACGGCGAGGCGCAACGCTTGGCCGCGAGTTTGCGGGCGATGGGTTCGGAAGGGATGTCTTATCCGAGCGTGCGGCAAGCGTGCGGCGAATGCGCCGGGCTTTTCTATCCGACCGGTTGGAAAACCCCATGCAGGGACGCCATCTCGACTATCACTGGGATGGCGACCGGGTGGACTACATCCGCGATGCTGGAAAGGGCGAAGTGTGGGGGCTGCAACATGAGACGGCATAACTCATCAATTCATACGTTGTAAGTATTTGGTCAGTCTATTAAGTTGAGGTATCAACGGAGCATGTTCTGATGAACGACAAACACAAGACCGATCCCAAGAACTGCTTCGTGATTATGCCGATTGGTGATGAGAGTTCTGATACGCGACGCCGATCGGATCAGGTTCTTAGGAGTTCTTCCGAGGCGACATGGAGTCAATTTTTGCCGGCGAAGAAGTCGAACAACTACTTATAGATTTTGAGCACCGGTTGGAAGATGGAGGGTCGCACTCAAAGTCCAAACGGACCAACAATCCTGCAAAGACTTCATGAATGTGGGATTGGGCCACGCAATGAACGCCGCCAGCCTCGCCGCGCCTATCGGTTCTCGCTTTCCAAAAGTTCGGCCCGACTACGGCACATCGTGTTCGGTTCTCGCAACCAAATTTTGTGACATGCCTAAGCGGGGGACTCATTTCCCCTATGGCGCACGCTTCGGCGCAATGGACACCGACATGAATCCTGCGCGCATTGTGGGCTTGAAGGACAAGCCTGATCAGTCGTTCGGAGATGACGACCCCATGTGTGTCGGTCTGCTAGATTCAGCTGGCGTTAACTGTTTCCCGGTGATATAACCGGGACGATCCGAAATTTGCGGGAACAATCATGGCGACCAACTCCCAAAAGAAAGCTTCGAGAACGCATCGGCGCCGGGCGGCGGCTCGCGGGCTTGTGCGTGTCGAGGTTCAGGCCGCCAAGGTCGACAGCGGCCTTATCCGCGCGCTTGCCGAAACCCTTCGCGGCGAACCCAACCGTGCGAGGACGGTACGCTCCACTTTGGAGCGGGCGCTCATCGATCCAGAGGTCACAACGGCATTCGATGTTTTCGGTTCCGATCTGCCCGACGAGGCATTCGCAGGAATCTTCGATCAGCCGCGTCAAAAAGGCTGGCGCGGAGCCGGACTCTGAAATTTCTCCTCGACACCAACGTGATCTCCGAAATCCGCAAGCGCGAGCGGGCCCATCCGAACGTCGTAATGTGGGTCGCTCAAACCCCAGTGAAGGACATTGGAACCAGTGTCATCGTTCTCGCCGAAATCCGGCGCGGCATCGAACTGAAGCGCCGCAGCGATCCCGGACAGGCCGAAGGATTCGATCGCTGGTTCGCGCAAATGCGCACCAGGCTTGGCGACCGCGTGCTGACAATCGACGAACCGATTGCCGAGGCCTGGGCGCGGTTGAGCGTTCCTCACCCGCTGCCGCTGATCGACGGGCTGCTGGCGGCAACTGCGAAAGTGCATGGATTGACGCTCGTCACGCGAAACATCGCCGATGTAGCCCGGACAGGAGTCTCGATCCTCGATCCCTTCTCCAGCCGATAGAGCGCGAACGCGCTCAAGGTCTGGCTGGCGGAAGAGGAGGGATTCGAACCCTCGATACGCTTTCACGTATGCACGCGTTCCAGGCGTGTGCCTTAAACCACTCGGCCACCCTTCCTTGCCACAACGGGGGCGATCGCGCCCCCGAAGCGGGGCGCAATATAGCGATGGAATGGGCGGGTTCAAGCGCTGTTGAGTGGCGGTGAAGGGCGGGACGTCCTATATAGGGCGCAACAGTTCTGGAGGACTTTCCCATGTTCTTTGCCCGCAAGAGAAAAGACCTGCCTTCCGCCGCCGAGGCGCTGCCCGGCCGCAGCAGTCCGATAGCGACGGCGGCCACGCATTTCGTCAATGGAAACCCGCTGAAAGGGCCGTACCCCGAAGGCTTCGAGAGCGCCGTCTTCGCACTTGGCTGCTATTGGGGCGCGGAACGGAAGTTCTGGCAGGTGCCCGGCGTTTGGGTGACTGCCGTGGGCAATGCCGGCGGCGCCACGCCCAATCCCACTTATGAGGAAGTGTGCTCGGGAATGACCGGGCATGCCGAGGCCGTGCTCGCGGTTTACGATCCGAAGACAGTGTCCTACGAAGCGCTTTTGAAGGTGTTCTGGGAAGCGCACGACCCGACCCAGGGCAATCGCCAGGGCAACGACGTGGGCACGCAGTATCGCTCGGCGATTTGCTGGACGAATGAGGCGCAGCGCGTTGCGGCGCTTGCGTCGAAGGCCATGTACGAGCAGGCGCTGAAGGCCAAGGGTTACGGGGCGGTCACGACCGAGGTTGCCGAAGCCGGGCCGTTCTATTTCGCGGAAGCCTATCACCAGCAGTATCTCGCGAAGAATCCGGGTGGCTATTGCGGGCTGGGCGGCACCGGCGTCTCGTGTCCGGTGGGAGTGGCGGCGTAGCGGATTCCCTCCCAACAAAGTTGGGAAGAGAAGAGAACACGCGATTGTGTCTGGCCGGTGATGGCGGCTGCCCCTTCAATGCTCGCATGAACCGCCGCCATCTTTTGAGCCTTCCGGCGTTTGCTTTAGCGCCGGTCCCGGCGCGCGCGCTTGAACTGCATGGAAGCAGGATCGATCTGGACGTATCGGACGGTCTGCCGCCCGCTACGAAGGCGCTGCTCGAGCCTTGGCTCGCGAAGTGCGCCGAAGCTGTCGCTGCCTACTATGGCAAGTTCCCCGTGCCGCGTCTGAACCTTCGTATACGGAGCGTACCCGGCGCGGGCGTGAGAGGCGGGCAGGCATTTCCCGGCGATCCGCCCACGATCCGCGCGCGCGTCGGCGAGGGCTCGACAGTCAAGCACCTGATGAGCGACGATTGGGTGATGGTGCATGAGATGATTCATCTCGCGTTTCCGTGGATGAATCTGCAGCACAACTGGATGGCAGAGGGGATTGCCGTATATGTGGAGTCGATTGCGCGCGTGCAGGCGGGGCATTTGCAGCCCGAGCAGATCTGGCGCGATTTCGTGATGTCGATGCCGAAGGGCCTGCCGCGCGCGGGCGACGGCGGGCTCGAGCAAACACAAAACTGGGGCCGCACCTATTGGGGCGGCGCGCTGTTCTGTTTGTTTGCGGATTTGCGTATCCGCGAGGAAACCGGCGGCCGCTACGGATTGCGCGATGCGCTTCGCGCCATCAACGCCAAGCTCGATTTCCGCCGCGAACACGATTTTCGCGAAACGCTGGCGATGGGCGATGCCGCGACGGGCCGCAAGGTCTTGATGACGCTCTACGAGGAATGGGGCTTCGCGCCGGTCTCGCCCGATCTCGATCGGCTGTGGGCGGAACTGGGCGTGGCGATGAAGAATGGGGAGGTGTCGTTCGACGAAGCGGCGCCCAAAGCGAAGTTGAGGACGGCTATAACGGCCTGAGCTACACCTTCTCCCACTTCTTCGACTTCTCCGAACGGAAAAACGCGTCAATGATTTTCATGTTCTTGATGGCATCCGCCGTGCCCCAACCGAGCGGCTCCTCGCCGCGAACCGCGCGGCTGAAAGCTTCGGCTTGCAGCTGATACTGATCCGCCACCGGAACTTCGATGTTCTCGTGCCTTGCCGGATCCTCGATATGCACGGCGTAGCGCGTGACCCGGTCCTGCGGGGCGTTGAAGGGGATCATGATTTCGACGCGGCCTTTGGCGCCCAAAATGTTGACGCGCTGATAGGGTGCCGCCTGCGTCGACACGGTGAAGGAAAGCTGCCGGCCCCTGCCGAAGTCGGCAAGCCCGCTCAGCGTGCGGTCGGTCTTGAATTTGGGATCGCGGTCGACGAGGGCCACGACGCGCGAAGGATCGCCCTCGAAGATGAAGCGCGACACGGTGATGGGATAACAGCCGATATCGAGAAGTCCGCCGCCCCCGATATCGGCCATGTTGCGCACGTTCGCCGGGTCGTCGTTGTAGTAGGAGAAGAACACCTGGATGGCACGGAGCTCGCCGAGCGCGCCGCTCCGGGCGAGTTCACGCGCGGCGATCCATTGCGGGTGGTGGCGCACCATGAAGGCCTCCGCCACCATGATGCCTTTCGGCAGGCGTTTGAGCTTCTCGGCCTCTTTCGCGGTGATGGCGATGGGCTTTTCGCAGAGCACATGCTTGCCCGCCTTGGCGGCGGCGAGCGTAATCGGGACATGTAGATGATTGGGTAGCGGATTGTAGATCGCCTCGATCTCCGGATCGGCAAGCAGCTCCTCATATGAGCCATAAGCCTTGGGGATGCCGAGGCGTTTCGCGGCCTTTTCGCCGGTGGCGAGATCGCGCGACGCAATCGCCGCCACTTCGAGCAGGCTGCTCTTCAGCATTCCGGGGATAACCTTGGCAACCCCGATATTGGCCGTCGAGACGACGCCCCATTTGACCGGATTCATGCGAAACTCCTGTTAGGTTGGAGGCCCCTTGGACAAATTGGCAGTAAGGGAAGGTTCAAGTCAATGAGCAGCCGCTTTCGAACCGCTTCATGTCGACTTTGGCCTTGGAACTTTCGTGGCGACCCGTGCTAGTATGTTTTGATGACAATCCGGCGGCTGCGAAATTGACCGCCGGAGAAAACGAGGGAGAGAGACTATGATGACCACGACGAAACTTTTTACTGGGCTTCTGGCGCTTGGCGCGGGGCTTGCCGCGCTGGTGGCGCCGGTGGCGGCGGCAGAGCCCGAGAGCTGCAAGACCGTGCGCTTCGCCGATGTGGGCTGGACCGACATCCAGGTCACGACAGGCGCAACAAGCGTGGTGCTGGAAGCGCTGGGCTACGCGCCGGAAGTGAAGACGCTGTCGGTTCCCGTTGCATATGCCTCGCTTAAGAACAAGGACATCGACGCGTTCCTTGGCAACTGGATGCCGTCGATGACGGCGGATGTGAAGGCCTATTTCGAGGACAAGTCCGTCGAGACCATCGGCACGAACCTCGAAGGCGCGGGTTACGGCCTCGTGGTGCCGCAATATGTGGCGGATGCGGGAGTCAAGTCGCTCGCCGATCTCGGCGCCCACAAGGACAAGTTCGGCGGCAAGATTTACGGCATCGAGGCCGGCAACGACGGCAACCGAATCATCGGCGAAATGATCGGCAAGCCGGAAAACAAGCTTGAAGGATTTGAACTGGTCGAAAGCTCGGAAGCGGGCATGCTGACGGAAGCCGAGAAGGCGATAAAGAACAACGAGTGGATCGCTTTCCTCGGCTGGACGCCGCATCCGGTCATGGGCGAGATGAAACTTCACTATCTGGACGGCATGGGCGATTCAGGTTTCGGCGCGGCCACGGTATTCACCAACGTACGCGCGGGCTACACCGCCGAGTGCCCGAATGCCGGCAAGCTGCTTGCGAACCTGAAATTCTCGCTCGCCATGGAAGGCGCGATGATGGACCGGTTTTGAAGAACGGCGCCGATCCGAAGGAAACCGCGATGACCTGGCTCAAAGCCAATCCTGATGCTGTGAAGCCATGGCTCGAGGGTGTCACGGCCTTCGACGGCGGCGATGCGGCGGCGGCGGTTTCGGCGGCGCTGGCGAACTAACCCGCGCTCGGGGGGAGCGCAACATGATTTCACCCCTCTGCTTCGCGGGGGAGGGGGCGCCGCGAGGCGGCGGGGGTGGGTGTTCCGGGTTTTGACACACCCCATCCCGTCACGCCTCCAGCGTGACTTCCGCTTCCACAAAGTGGGGAGGGGTGAAAATGTAGGGAGGGGCTGAATGGATCCGCTATCCAAACTCATTGCGGCCTGGAAGATTCCTGTCGGCAAATGGGGTAAGTCGGTCATCGATTTCGTCGTGACCTATTTCCAGTGGCTCTTCGACGCATTCAAGGTGAGCTTCAACTTCATCATCGAAGGTTCGACCTGGCTGCTCTTGCAGATCCCGCCCGTGCTTTTGGCGATCATCCTCGCCGGCGTCGCCTATTGGATGCGGCGCTCGAAGCCGCTGGCCATCGGCGTGCTCGTTGGCTTGCTCTTCATCATGAACCAGGGGCTCTGGAAGGAAACCATCCAGACGCTGGTGCTGGTCGTTGGCTCGACCGCGCTTTCCATGGCGATCGGCGTGCCGCTTGGAATCTGGGCGGCGCATAATCCGAAGGTGTGGCGGGTAATGCAGCCGGTGCTCGATCTCATGCAGACGATGCCGACCTTCGTGTATCTCATCCCTATTCTCATTCTGTTCGGACTTGGCGCGGCGCCGGCGCTGATCGTCACCATCATCTTCGCGATGCCAGCGCCGGTGCGCATGACCTATCTCGGCATCACGTCCATTCCAAAACCGATGATCGAAGCGGGAGAAAGCTTCGGCGCGACCAAGAGTCAACTACTGTGGAAGGTGGAACTGCCCGCCGCCATGCCATCGATCATGGCGGGGCTCACCCAATGCATTATGCTGTCGCTTTCGATGGTGGTGTTCGCAACGCTGATCGGCGCGCCGAGCTTGGGTAACCCAGTGAACAAGGCGCTTGCCAACCGCAACATTCCCTTGGGCATCGAGGCGGGTCTCGCGATTGTCATTCTCGCCATTATTCTCGACCGCGTGCTTGCGATTCAAGCGGGAGCGAAGAAATGAACGCCGCCGTCGAATTCAAGAATGTCGACATCATCTTCGGCGAGAAGTTCGATGAGGCGCGGAAGATGGCGCATGCGGGCGCGCATCGATCGGAGATTCTCTCGAAGACGGGCGCGGTTCTGGGTGCGACGGGGCGCGGACCTCGTCGTGAACGAGGGCGAAATCTCGGTGCTGATGGGGCTTTCGGGCTCCGGGAAATCGACGCTGCTGCGCGCCGTGAACGGGCTCAATAAGGTGACCGGCGGCCAAGTGCTGGTGAAGGACGGCGGCCGCATGGTGGATGTCGCTTCCTGCGACGAGGCAACACTCCGCCACATCCGCCAGAAGCAGGTGGCCATGGTATTCCAGCAGTTTGCGCTGCTGCCCTGGCGCACGGTGCGCGAGAACGTGGGTTCGGCCTCGAACTCGCGGGCGTTCCCGATGCCGAAAGGAACGAGAAAGTTGACCGCCAACTGAAGCTCGTGGGCCTCGACCAATGGGCCAGCAAATACGTCCACGAATTGTCGGGCGGCATGCAGCAGCGCGTCGGGCTTGCGCGGGCGTTTGCCACCGAAGCGCCGATCTTGCTGATGGACGAACCGTTCTCGGCGCTCGATCCCTTGATCCGCACCAAGCTGCAGGATGAGCTTCTGCAACTGCAGAAATCGATCAGGAAGACCATCGTGTTCGTGAGCCACGACCTCGAGGAGGCGCTGAAGATTGGCAACCGCATCACCATCATGGAGGGCGGCCGTATCGTGCAGTCGGGACCGGCGGAGGACATCGTTCTCCGGCCCGCCAACGATTATGTGCGCGATTTCATTGCCAACGTGAATCCGCTGTCTGTGCTGACCGCCTGGAACGTCATGCGCAGCGTGCACGAATTGGAAAAGGCGGGCGACGGCTGGATATGGCTCGACCGGCGCAAGACCACGCGCTTCAAGCTCGACAAGAACAACAAGGTGATCGCCGCCGAGCGCGACAAGAAAAAGCTAGCTGGATATCGGTCTCCGAGGTTGAGAACCCGGTGCCCGAGGGCACGCGGCCCGTCTATTGGGCGAGGCCCGGGACGACGCTCAAGGTGGTGATGTTGGCGATCCACAATGCCGATACCGCGCCCGTTGCGGTGTTCGACGACAACGACCGCTTCATGGGCGCGATCGGCGTCCGCAACGTGCTGCAGGCGGTGTTGAAGCGGTCGGAGTAGGGAACTTCTAGAGCAACCGGCGGTCATTCGACCGCCGGTAAGTTGCTCTAGCAATTTGAATCTGGCGCATAACTGAACGCTCAAGTGATTCCACTTGAGCGCGTTATGCGCTAAGAGAGGCTCCACGCTTCTCCGGCGCCAAGCGGCCCAATACCCAGATGCTTCGCAATGGTTTGCCCGATGTCGGAGAAGGATTTGCGATGGCCGATACCGCCGGGCGTCATTCCCGGCATGAAAGACATGATCGGGATTTGCTCGCGCGTGTGATCGGTGCCTTTCCAGCTGGGGTCGTTGCCGTGATCGGCGGTGAGGATGAGAAGATCGCCTTCG
Source organism: Hyphomicrobiales bacterium (assembly GCA_012032065.1). Taxonomy (GTDB): domain Bacteria; phylum Pseudomonadota; class Alphaproteobacteria; order Rhizobiales; family Aestuariivirgaceae; genus Aestuariivirga. The sequence goes on along the minus strand of JAAURV010000035.1, from coordinate 6,591 downwards.
GTGAGTTTCGACATGATGCGGGGAAGTTCGCGGTCGAAGTCTTCGAGCGCTTTTCCGTAGCCGGTCGGATCGCGGCGATGGCCGAAATTGGTGTCGAAGTCGACGAAGTTGACCATCAGAAATCCATGGTCCTTAAGGCCGTCCATGTTGTCGACGGTCGTTTGCATGAAGGCGGGATTGCCGGAGACTTTGATTTCGCGGCCGGTGCCGCGATGGGCGTAGATATCGCCGATTTTGCCGACGGAAATGATATCGCGTTTGGCTTTTGTGAGTTCATCGAAGAGCGTGGGGGAGGGAGGTGTCATCGCGAAGTCCTTGCGGTGCCCGGTGCGCTGAAATCCGCCTCGCCTCTCGCCAACGAAGGGCCTTGCGATGATCCGCCCGATCTTCATCTCGTAGGTGAGATCGCGCGTGACCTGGCAGACCTCATAGAGCCGTTCCAGCCCGAAGTGCGTTTCATGCGCCGCGATCTGGATAACGCTGTCGGCGCTTGTGTAGATGATGGGCTTGCCGGTTGTGATGTGTTCTTCGCCGTGGTCCTCGATCACCTCAATGCCCGAGGCATGACGGAGCGAGAGGAAGCCGCGCAATCTGCAGCGCTTCGCAATCTCGTCGACCAAGTTTTGAGGAAACGCGGGAATAGTGCGCGGGAAATAGCCCCAATCGAAGTTGACGGGCGCGCCGGCGATTTCCCAATGCCCGGTGATCGTATCCTTCCGCGCGAAACCTCCGTGGCATGTCCATAGCGGCCGATGAGCTTGCTCTCGGGAAGCGGATTACGTCCACTTGCGCCTTTGGCCGCGAGGCCAAGGCCTAGCGAGGCCATGTTGGGCACATTGAGCGCCATGTGATCGCAGATATGAACGAGCGTGTTGGCGCCCTCGTCGCCGAAGCTTGCCGCGTCCGGCGCGCCTCCGATGCCGAAGCTGTCGAGGATGACAAGAAAAGCGCGGCTCACGTCTTCGTTGCTCCGATGCGCTGAATGACGGCGGGCGTCTTTCGAGGAGCTTTGCCGAGGTTGTACGCCTTTTCGACGATCGCCGCGGCGCGCGCATATCCATCTTCGCTGCGCGCGTGGATGATCGCAACGGGATCGCCTTTCGCAAGCGGCTGGCCTTTGCCCGCAAGCGACGTGAGACCAACCGCATGATCAATGGTGCCGCTCGCCACGCGGCGGCCTCCGCCAAGCTCGATGACCGCCAGTCCCAAGGCACGCGTGTCGATGCTGGTCACGTTCAATGCCCTCTTCGCGGACAAGGGACGGATGATTGGCGCTTGCGGAAGATGATCAGCCACGCGTGAAACGAAGTCGGATGGCCCGCCAAGCGCCGCCACCATGCGCTGGAAGCGTTCGGCGGCTTTGCCCGTGTCGAGAGTCATCTGAAGCATCGCACGCGCGCTCTTGTCGTCGCGTGCGAGCTTCGCCAAGACGAGCAATTCGGCGGAGAGCGCCATCGTAACCTCATGCAGGCGCGGATCGCGATGCGCGCCGGTGAGATAGTCGACGGCGTTCTTCACCTCCACTGCATTGCCGGCAGCGGATGCCAGTGGTTCGTCCATATCGGTGAGCAAAGCGGTGGTCTTGAGGTCCGCGCCATTGGCAACGCTCACAAGACTCTGCGCAAGCGTTACCGCGTCTTTCTTCTTCGCCATGAACGCGCCGGAGCCGGTTTTGACATCGAGCACCAGATATTGAAGCCCGGCTGCGAGTTTCTTCGAGAGAATGGACGCGGTGATGAGCGGTACGCTCTCGACGGTGGCCGTAACGTCGCGGATGCCATAGAGGCGCTTGTCGGCGGGGGCGAGATCGGGGGTTTGGCCGATGACCGCGGCGCCTTCTTCGCGCACCACTTTGCGGAAGAGATCGAGCCCTGGCTGTGTCGTGTAGCCCGGCACCGAGTCGAGCTTGTCGAGGGTGCCGCCGGTGTGGCCCAAGCCTCGTCCCGAAATCATCGGCACATAACAGCCGCAGGCGGCGAGCATGGGGGCGAGCATGAGGGAGACGTTGTCACCAATGCCGCCGGTCGAGTGCTTGTCGACGACAGGTCCGGGCAAATCCCAGTTCAGCACCGTGCCGGAATCGCGCATGGCGAGGGTTAGGCCGACGGCTTCTTCAGCACTCATGCCGCGGAAGAACACCGCCATGGCGAAGGCGGCAACCTGGCCTTCGGAGATGGTCCCGTTGGTGAGTCCCGAGATGAAGTCCTTCACCTCGCCGCGCGCTAGGGAGATGCCGTCACGCTTCTTCCTGATGATTTCCTGTGGAAGCATATCAAGGGGCCCTGCGGGACATCGAGTGAACGCGGCACGCCATCGAACCTCTTCGGTGATCTTTTCTCGCAAATTCTCCGCTGTCAAGGACGCCGAAGGCGCGCTGCGCGGTCGCGCGAACGCGCGATCCTTGACAGCGGAGAATTTGCGAGAAGACTTGCGTCGAAGAGGTTCGACGGCTCTCTCCGTCTCGGTTTGCAAAAGCAGGCGCATCACTATGCTTCGAAAAATCTTGTGAGCAGCCGCGTCATATTGCCAAGCGCTTTCGCTCCCTCACGTTTGGTTTCTTCGTGGCTTGGAGATGCGCCTTCGATGCCTGCGGCGAGATTGGTGATGACCGAAAGCCCTGCGACTTTCATGCCGTAGCGGCGCGCCATGATGGTTTCGGGGACTGTCGACATGCCGACTGCCGTGCCGCCAAGCTTCTGGAACATGCGGATCTCGGCGGGCGTTTCGAAGGAGGGCCCGGAGTACCAGACATAGATGCCTTGCTTGAGCGCGATCTTTTCCGCTTTCGCCGCGGCATGAGCTTCTTTCGTGTAGGGGGATCGTAAGCATCGGTCATCGGCACGAAGTTTTCATCGCCATGCTGGCCGACAAGTGGGTTCATGCCTGAATAATTGATATGATCGGTGATCAGCATGATCGAGCCGGGCCGCATGGTTTTCTTGAGTGAGCCCGCCGCATTGGTGAGGATTAGCGTCTCGATGCCGGCTTCCCTCAACTGCTCGATGGCTGGCCGCATGACACCTGGATTGCCGCTCTCATATGGATGCGCGCGGCCTGCAAGCACCGCAACCTCCTTGCCGCCGAGCTTGCCCACGACGAGTTTGCCGGCATGACCGGAAATCTTGGGCACGGGAAAACCCGGAAGCTCCGTATACGGAATGACCAGCGGGTTCTCCACCCGATCGGCAATGCCGCCAAGGCTCGAGCCGAGGATGATGGCGGTTTTGGGAGAGCGGCCAGCCAGGCGGGAAGCAAGCGTCATTTCAAATTCTCCGGCCCAAAGGAAGCAGGCAGCAATTCGCCGAGCGTGAAGCTTCTGATCAACTTTCCGCTTTCGCCATAACAATGGACCGCCACATCGTCCGAGGCAAATTCGCGTATCTTCTGGCGGCAGCCGCCGCAAGGCGTGCACAGTGTCTCGCCGTTGCCCACCACCGCCACTTCCGTGATGCGCTTCGCGCCTGACACAACCAGCGCCGCGATTGCCGAACACTCGGCGCACCAGCCTTGCGGATAGGCGGCGTTCTCCACGTTGCAACCGGCATGGATGCGGCCCGTCTCATCGCGCATCGCCGAGCCGACGTAGAACTTGGAGTAGGGCGCATGGGCATGTTTGCGCGCCGCCAGCGCCGCCTCAATGAGATCGCGGCTCATCAGCGGTCTTTCGTATAGGGAAGGCCGCTCGCGCGGGGCGGGATCGACTTGCCGATGAAACCGGCGAGCAGCACCACGGTCAGGACGTAGGGCAGCATGTTGATGAACTGCACAGGCACTTCGAAGGTCCCGAGTTTTACGCCCTGCATACGAAGTCCGACGGCTTGCAGGTAGCCGAACAGAAGGCAGGCCCACATGGAGGGCCAGGCGCGCCAATTGGCGAAGATCAATGCGGCGAGCGCCATAAAGCCACGGCCCCCCGACATATCGCGCACGAAGCTTCCCTGCAAAGCGACGGAGAGATAAGTGCCCGCGAGGCCGCAGAGGATGCCCGCGAGGATGACGGCCTTGTAGCGGAGCAGGGCAACTGAGATGCCCGCGGTATCAACTGCGTGGGGGTTCTCGCCAACCGCGCGGAGGCGCAGGCCGAAGCGGGTTTTGGCCAGCGCCCACGCGGTCAGGATCACCGCCGCGAACGCGACATAGACAAGCAGCGAATGGCCCGAGACGATTTTCAGATAAGGCCCGATCAGCGGAGTACCGCTCAAGAGGTCGAAACCTGGCAGATTGATGATCGCGAACTGGGCCTCGAAGGGTATGGGCGGCGTGCGGCCGCCTTCCTTGTACCACTCGTTGCCGATGACCACGGCAAGGCCCGCAGCGAGCATGTTGATGGCAACGCCCGACACGACTTGATTGCCGCGATGATTGATCGAGGCATAGCCATGCACCAGTGCGAATCCGACGGAGACGAGTACCGCCAGCAACATGGCAAGCCATGCATTGCCGAGCGACGCGGCGGCGGCAGCGGCGACGAAGGCGGAGATCAGCATCTTGCCTTCAAGCCCGATGTCGACAATGCCGGAGCGCTCGGACCAGAGACCCGCGAGGCAGGCGAGGATCAGCGGCACCGACATGCGGATGGTGGAGGACAGGGTTTCGGGGCTGAAGAAGATGTCGAACATCTCAGTCCTCCGGCTTGAAGAAAAGAGCGGTGAGCCAGGGCCGGAAGGCCTGCTCGAGCGCCCCCATGAAGAGGATGATCAGACCCTGAATCACCACCACCATGTCGCGGTTGAGTCTGGGCCTTGGCGAAGGAAAGTTCGGTGCCGCCCTGATAGAGAAGGCCGAAGAGCAGAGCGGCGAGTACGATGCCGAAAGGATGATTGCGGCCCATCAGAGCCACCGCGATGCCGACGAAGCCGGCACCCTGCACATATTCAAGAAGCAGGCGGTGCTGCGCTCCCAGCACTTCATTGACGGCGACGAGTCCCGCAAGTCCGCCCGAAACCGCCATCGCGATCATGATGATGCGCTGCGGCTTGATGCCAGCGTAGACCGCGGCATTGGTGTTGGAGCCCACCGCGCGGATTTCGTAGCCAATCTTTGTGCGCCAGAGAAAATACCAGACAGCCCACGCCACAAGGAACGCGAGCAGCACTGTGAGGTTGAGAGGGGATGAGGGCAGGCGATACTGGAAGAGCCCCATCGAGAGTTCGCGCAAGTTTGGAATGTAGGCGCCGGTCAGATCGAGTTGCTGAAAATCGAACGAGCCAATGTTGCGGCTTTCCACCGCCATCTTGCCGACGGGGCGGAACCAGTAATTGATGAGATAGACCATCAGACTTGCGGCGATGAAGTTGAACATGATGGTGGTGATGACGATGTGGCTGCCGCGTTTCGCTTGTAGGTAACCCGGCACGAAGCCCCACACCGCGCCAAACAATGCCGACGCGAGAATGGTGAGCGGAATCAGTATGGGCCATGGCAGGAACTCGAGTCCAAGACCGGCCATCGCTGCGCCGAGGCCTGCGAAATAGGCCTGGCCTTCGCCGCCGATATTGAACAGACCGGCATGGAAGGCGACCGCAACGCAAAGTCCGGTGAAGATGAAGTTGGTGGCGTAGTAGAGCATGTAGCTCCAGCCCTTGATCGAGCCGGCAGCGCCGTTGAGCATGATCCCCAGCGCTTCGAGCGGATTCTCGCCGATCAGAAGGAAGACCACCGATGTGGCGACGAGCGCCAGAAGCAAATTGAGCAGCGGAATGAGGCCGAGATCGACCCAGGCCGGAAGTTCGCCCTTGCCGCCCATCACGCCGCATCCTTGGTGACGCCGGCCATGAGCAGCCCGATGTCGCGTTCGTCGGCGTCGCCCGCGCGTTCGCCCATGACCTTGCCGGCGAACATCACGACAATGCGGTCGGAGAGCGAGCGGATTTCGTCGAGTTCGACCGACACCAGCAGGATCGCTTTGCCGGAATCGCGAAGTGCGATGAGACGGCGATGAATGAATTCGATGGCGCCGATATCGACGCCACGGGTCGGCTGCCCGACCAGCAGCACCTTGGGCTTACGCGCAATCTCCCGCGCCAGGATCAGCTTCTGCTGGTTGCCGCCGGAGAAATTGCCGCACTTGAGCTCCGGGTTGCGCGGCCGTACGTCGAACCGTTCCATCAGCTTGCCGCAGGCGTTGGTCATTGCCTCGCGATCCATCAGGATGCGGCCGTTATATTCCTCGTTCTCGTGATAGCCGAGGACAAAGGATTCCCAGGCCGGGAACGACGTCACGACGCCAAGCCGCAGGCGATCTTCCGGCACGTGCGCCAAGCCGTGCTCGCGCACCTCCGCCGGGCCGTGCGGATCGTTCGAGGAGACCTCGAGATCGCACAGCTTGATGCCGCCGCTTGACAGCGGGCGGATACCGGACAGCGCCTCCAAGAGCTCGCTCTGGCCGTTGCCGGAGACGCCGGCAATGCCGAGGATCTCGCCGGCGCGCAGATCGAAGCCGACCTTGTCGACGCGGGTCACGCCCTTGCCGTCGACGACGGTCAGGTCGCGCACCGACAGCCGCACCTCGCCCGGCTTGGCCTTGGTCTTGTCGAGCTCCAGGCGGACCTTGCGCCCGACCTCAGCTCGGCCAGCAGCTCGCGGGTCGCC
>JAAURV010000342.1 GCA_012032065.1 Hyphomicrobiales bacterium | reverse complement strand
ACCATCGATGTCGTGTCCGATGTGATCTGCCCTTGGTGTTTTCTGGGCAAGCGGCGGCTGGACAAGGCGCTGAAAGGGCTTCCCGGCATCGATGCCGCCGTGATCTGGCGTCCGTTCTACCTCGATCCCACCATTCCCGAAGACGGCATGGACCGCCGAACCTATCTCGCAAACAAGTTCGGTGAGGAAAGACTCCCGACCTTGCACGATCCGCTGATCGAGGCGGGGAAAAAAGACGGCGTTCCCTACCACTTCGAGCGCGTCACGCGGACTCCCAACACGCGCAAGGCCCACATTCTTCTTCAATACGCGGCGGGTTCGCCGCGCCAGCATGAGTTGGCTGAGCGGCTTTTCATGGCCTACTGGAACGAAGGCCGCGACATTGGATCGGAAGATGCGTTGCTTTCCATTGCGAAGGAAAAGGGTTTTGAAGAAGGCGAGGTGAGGAGCGCTCTGTCCGATTCCTCCCGCGCCATCGTGGTTGATCGCGAAGTTCAACAGGCGCAGCGGATGGGGATCACAGGCGTTCCAACTTTCATCATCGGGCGCAGGTTGGCGCTTGTGGGCGCACAGCCGGCCGAGGCAATCGCCGACGCCATCGCCCAGGCTATGCAGCCAGTTTCACCAACGTCGTCATAAGCTGGCGCGTGCCTTTCAGCCGCTCCTGCGGCTTGTCCCAGTTGCGGATGAGAACGAGTTTCATGTCAGGGCGAAGTTTTGCCAGCGTGCCCTGCCCGCCGATCCATTCGACAAGTGCCGCCGGTTTCGCGAAGGTATCCTTTCGAAACCCGATCACGGCACCTTTTGGCCCCGCATCGACGGACGCCACATTGGCCTTGCGGCATAACAGTTTGATCGACACGATATCGACCAGGTGTTCAACTTCGTCCGGCAGCCGCCCGAAGCGATCATGGAGTTCGGCCGCGAACGAATCGAGCTCGGCCTGCTCCTGAAGCGTCGAGAGCCTGCGATAAAGCCCCAGCCGCACCTGCAAATCCGCGACGTAATTCTCCGGGATTAAAACCGACGTTCCGATATTGATCTGCGGCGACCACGCATCGTCCGCCTCCGCCATGGCCTCGCCGGTCCGCATCTTTGCCACCGCTTCTTCGAGCATGCTCTGGTAGAGCTCGTATCCGACTTCGCGGATGTTGCCTGATTGCTCCTCGCCAAGCAGATTGCCGGCGCCTCTGAGATCGAGATCGTGACTAGCCAGCGTGAACCCCGCGCCAAGCGAGTCGAGCGACTGAAGAACCTTGAGCCGTCTGTCGGCGGCATCCGTCAAAACCCTGTTCGCCGGCGTCGTCAGCAGCGCATAGGCACGCTGCTTCGAACGCCCGACGCGGCCACGAAGCTGATAGAGTTGGGCTAGTCCGAACATGTCGGCCCGGTGCACGATGAGCGTATTGGCGGTCGGAATGTCGAGGCCGGATTCGACAATCGTCGTCGACAGCAGCACCTCGAATTTCCGGTCGTAGAAGGCGGACATGATGTCTTCGAGTTCGGTCGGCGGCAGGCGTCCATGCGCGGAGCGGAACCTCACCTCTGGAACGCTCTCGCGCAGAAACGCCGCGATGCCGTCGATATCCGAGATACGCGGCACGACATAGAAGCTCTGCCCGCCGCGGTAGTGTTCGCGAAGAAGCGACTCCCGAATGATGACGGGGTCGAAGGGCGAGACGTAGGTTCGCACCGCCAGCCGGTCGAGCGGAGGTGTCGTGATCAGCGACATCTCCCGCACGCCCGAAAGCGCCAGTTGCAGAGTGCGTGGAATGGGAGTTGCCGTCAGCGTCAGCACATGCACGTTGGCGCGCATCTCCTTGAGCCGCTCCTTGTGCTTGACACCGAAGTGCTGCTCCTCGTCGACAATCAGAAGTCCGAGATCGCGGAACTTGATGCTTTCGGCGAGCAGCGCATGGGTGCCGATTGCAATGTCAATCTCGCCGCTTGCCAGTCCCTTCTTTATATCTTCCAATTCCTTGCGCGGCACCAGGCGCGAGGCTTGCGCGATGCGCACCGGCAGGCCCTTGAAGCGTTCGTTGAAGGTGGCGAAGTGCTGGCGCGACAAGAGCGTGGTTGGCACGACGACAGCCACTTGCTTGCCGTTCAGCGCGGCGACGAAGGCCGAGCGCAGCGCCACTTCGGTTTTCCAAAGCCCACGTCTCCGCACACCAGCCGGTCCATGGGCCGGCCCTTCTGGAGATCGTCGAGGACGGCCTCGATGGATGTAAGCTGGTCTTCCGTCTCTTCGTAAGGAAAGCGCGCGCAGAATTCGTCGAATGCCCCATCGGGCGGCGGCAGCACATCGCCTTCCCTGAGTTCGCGCGCCGCGGCGGTGCGAATCAAATCTTCGGCGATTTCCTTGATGCGTTCCTTGAGTTTTGCCTTGCGCGCCTGCCATGCGCCGCCGCCCAGCTTGTCGAGCTGCGCTTCTTCGCCAGCGCCGCCATATCGCGTGAGCAATTCGATGTTTTCGACTGGCAGGAACAATCGGTCATTGCCGGCATACATGAGAAACAGGCAGTCGTGCGGCGCGCCCTGCACCTCGATGGTCTTCAGCCCCTCGAACCTGCCAATGCCATGGTCCACATGCACAACGAGATCGCCCGGCGTCAGCGCCTGCAGCTCTGCGAGGAAGTCCGATTCCTTGCGGTGCTTCCGCGCGCGGCGGACCAGCCGGTCGCCGAGAATATCCTGCTCGGCAATCACCACCAGATCGCCGCTCTCAAAGCCCTCTTCGAGCGGCAGCGCCACCATCGCGATCACGCCCGCCGCAACAGCGGCCTTCGCGTCCGCCCAACTCCGCATTACGGCAAGCGGCGCCAGCTCATGATCGCGCAAAATGCTTTCGAGGCGCTCGACCGATCCTTCGGTCCACCCGGCGATGACCGTCTGCTTTCCATCCTTCCGCTTGCCGGCCACATGCGCCTTGACGGCTTCGTAGACGTTGCCGCCGGCCTGACTGCGCTCGGCTGCAAAACTCCGCCCGCGCCGCGAAGCGAGATTTATGGCCGAGGCGTGCGGGCTGTCGAATGGCGAGAACTGACTGACGCCGCGGTTTGTAGCCGCCTCTTTCCACTCGGTGACCGGAAGATGGAGCGCACCCGGCGGCAACGGCTTATACGGCGCCGCGCCAAAACCCTGCTTGGTCATCGCCTCGCGGCGCGCATCGTAAAATTCCGCGACCTGCGCTTCCCGCGCCGCCATCGCCTCTTCCGCGCCATGATCGAGAATGATTGCGGCATCGGGCAAATAGTCGAGCAGCGTCTCCAGCCGTTCGTGAAACAGCGGCAGCCAGTGCTCCATGCCCTGATAACGCCTGCCCCCGGTTATCGACTCGTAAAGCGGATCGGAAATGTCGATCCCGCCAAACGCCTTGGCATAAGCGCCGCGGAACCGCGCGAGTATTCTCCTCGATCAGCAGCACTCGTTC
>JAAURV010000341.1 GCA_012032065.1 Hyphomicrobiales bacterium | reverse complement strand
CCGCCCGACCAGATTTTCGGCGCGCCCAAAGAAGAGCGTACCAAGGCGTTCCTCAAGCGCATTATCGAGGCAGGCCGGCTTTAGCGCATAACGCGCTCAAGTGGAATCACTTGAGCGTTCAGTTATGCGCCAGATTCAAATTGCTAGAGCAACTAACCGGCGGTCGAATGACCGCCGGTTGCTCTAGCCGTGCATTGCGTATTCGACGTAGGAACCGTCGGCTTGAAACAGCAACGATGCATAAGGCTCGCTGCCCGCACCTTCCATGCCGGGTGATCCGGCGGGCATTCCCGCGACCGTAAGGACCTTTGCCTTCGGCCGTTCGCCGAGAAGACGCTTGATGTCCTCCGGCGGAACCTGGCCGTGGCGGCATGGGCGGGTGCGGCGGCAAAGGCCGCGCTCGCGGAGACTGCCATCATCAATTTTCGCCGGGATAACATGTCAAGACCTCTTCATTCACACTTTGTCAGGCCCGCAATGTTAGGCCCCGGCCATGAGCACGGCAAATCACATCGTTGTTCTCACCGTTCCCTCGCCCCAGTCATGGGTGATCGTCAATGCCGTCGCGGAGCGCTTCGGCCCGGTCACGATTCTCACCGAGGAGCGCGAACCCAAACGCGATCTGATGCGCAAACGCATGCGGCGTCAGGGCTTCGTGACGGTGCTCGGACAGATTGGCTTCGTGCTGCTTCAGAAACGCATCGAAAAGCGGGCGCAAGCGCGCATCGCCGAAATCATCTCTTCAATGGAACTGAACGTTGAGGAGCCGCAACGCTGCGAGGTCATTCCCGTGCGCTCCGTCAATTCCATGGCCTGCCGCGCCGCGCTCGCCATGCTCGATCCGAAGGTAGTGCTGGTCATCGGCACACGAATCGTCGGCAGGGAGACACTGGCCGCGATCAAGTCCCCGGTCATCAACTCGCACGCCGGATGGAACCCGAAATATCGCGGGCAGGCCGGCGGTTATTGGTCCTTGGCCTCGGAAGACCCGGAGCACGCGGGCGTCACGGTTCACCTGGTCGATCAAGGCGTCGACACCGGCGATATTCTCTATCGCGAGAAGTTTACGGCAACCCGAGCCGACAGCTTCCCAACCTACTACTACATCCAAGCGGGTGCTGCGCGCCCTCTTGTAATAAAGGCTCTCGAAGATGCCCTCGCCGGCTCGCTCAAGCCCTTTCGCGGCGATCCGCCATCGAACCAGTTCTACCATCCCACGCTCTGGGGCTACCTGTGGACGTCCTGGCGAAAGGGCATTTGGTAGTGGTACTCTGAACTGACACTTGCAGATAGCGTTGGATGCGGAGAGCCGTCGAACGTCGTCCATGCAAGTCTTCCCGGAATGTCGAAGCTGTCAAGGACCGAAGGCCGCGTTGCGGCGCGCAACGCGCGTCCTTGACAGCTTCGACATTCCGGGAAACTTTCATGGAAGACATTCGTCGGCGGGACTTTGTCCTGAAAATCAGCCCCGCAGGGCCTCAATATTTCACCTAGCCAAGGTCAAGAGACAATTCCGCGGGCCGTTGGCATTAGTATCCGCAGCCCCGGCGAACGAAGTTCACCGCTTGGCGGGCTTGCGCCAGTTCCGCGAAGAATCTGCGAGATCGCTTGTCGCTTGAGAAACAGGACTTGTTGCGCCTGATCCGCGATTCGAGCCGTGAGAAACCAATGAAAGTCGACCGGCAGGTCGTGCACATTTTTGCAATATTGGGAGCACGCCGCTTCAGTTCGCGCTCGCAAGCGCGGGAGTTTCTCTTGAGCGTCTCCGATTGGGCATAGACGTTGTTGTAGTAGGAGAGGCTGCAAGGAGCCGCCTGCGCCTCTCCGGCAAAAATCATAAGTCCTGCCGCCAGAACAGCGGACGTCCCAAGCAAACCCAATCTCATATTGTCCCCCGAGTTGCCTCGCGATACTGCGTCAGGAATAACTCAAGGTCCAGTATCTACTTGAATGCCTCGTCGACCGGCACCTTGTAAGCATTCGCCAGACTGTTTGTCATGTTGGCGAGGCCCACGACGGCGAAGAGCTCGTTCATCATCTCCTCGCTCGCCCCCTTGGCCCGCGCACCCGCGCCATGGCTCGCCATGCAGTAGCCGCAGTTGTTGGTGATCGACACCGCGACATAGATCAGCTCTTTCGTCAGCGGATCGAGATGGCCCGGCCCCATCATCTCCTTGAGGCTCGACCAGACATGCGCAAGCATCCTCGGATCGTTCGCCAGGTACTTCCAGAAATTGTTGACGTCGTCCACTTTCCGGGTTGCCTTGATGTCGTCGAAAACCGCCCGGACGGCTTCCGGTGCGTCAGCGTAAGCGATTGGTTTCATTGTCAGCTTCCATTCAGTCTTGTGGCGGAGAGCCCTAATTCTACCCTTACTTCCGCCGCAGACTAAAGCCATAAACCGTATAAACGGGCTACCATGCGGGCGATTCTGGCCTGCATGGAATTGGGAGACATCCGATGAAACTGAGATTGACGGCGGCAAGTTTGTTGGTTTTGGCGCTATTTGCCGGAACGCCTCAGGCGCTGGCGGAAAGCACGGGGGAACCGTGGGTAATGGCGCAAGCCGAAGTGCCGCAGGAAGTTCAGACATTTCTGCAAGACAACCGCGATCCGGCATCGCTCAGTAATGAAGAGCTGATCGCCAGGTTCCGTCAGGCTCGCAATCTGTCGAAGATCAAGGCGCTCGATGCCGATACCCGCGGGCAGCTTCAAGCCTTGGGCAACGCGGCGCGGCAGGAAGTTGTGAAGCGCCAGGGCCAGGCGGAGCAGCAGAAGCCAGTGGAACAGCCGGACGCCCAGCCGGAGCAAAAAGCCGAAGAGCCGCAGCAACAGCAGCCAGAACAGCCGGCCAAGGCCGCTGTCCCCGCTGCGGTGAAGCGCATTCTGGCCGACGGCCGCTCGCCCAAGGAATTGAGCAACGAAGAGCTGATCCAGCGCTACCGCCAGGCCCGCTCGCTGTCGGCTCAGGAAGCGCTGCCCGCGGATGTGCGCAAAAAGCTTAGCGAAATGGCCCGCGCCGATCGCGCCGAAGTGGTGGCGCGCCAGCAAGCCGCCGAACGCAGCCCGCCGCTCCGCAGAAGCAACAGCAAACCAAGCAGCCGGGGCGAGAAGAACCAGATGCAGCCCGGCCCAACCCGCGGCGGCTCCAGCCGGTCTTCCAGGCGACTTGCGTCAGCTTCTCGCCGATGGGCGCGCCGTCAAGGACATGAGCGTGGAGGAGTTGAGCGCCAGGTTCCGCACCGCGCGGAAGTACAACGAAAACGAAAAACTGCCCGCCGGCGTGCGCGCCCAGCTGTCGAAGATCGCCAAGGAACTCGCGCGCGGAGGTCCTGCGCCGCCAGACTCAGGCCGAGCAGCCGCCAGCCCAAGGCCGAGCAGCCGCAGCAGCCCGGAACTTCGGCAGCGGAGCTGAAGTCGCTGCTGGCGGACA
>JAAURV010000340.1 GCA_012032065.1 Hyphomicrobiales bacterium | reverse complement strand
TTGGTCATGATGAACGCCTAGCGCCTAATTCCCGCCAAGCTCAATTGGAAAGCAGTGAACTTGAGAGGAGACTGTCCGTTGGCGGACCGACTAGAGCGCAATTTGCGTCCCTCGCTTGACGGCATCCATCGATACGAATGTCCTGAACTTTTTTACATTGCGGTGCTGAAAGAAGTGTCTCCGGGTGAAGTCTTCATATGCGGCCATGCTTTCAACGACGACGACCAGAACAAAGTCGGCTTCGCCTGTCACATAATAACACTGCTGAACTTCCGATGCATGGGTGCAGCCCGCGTCCTGGCTGAACAAGGCGGATTTGATGGCACGATCCGATTCATATTTCAGCCTGCTGAAGAGTGGGGCCGTGGGGCTCTTGCCATGCTAATGATGACTTGCTCACGCGATTTCCCTTTGATGAAATCCATGGCCTCAACAATTTGCAGCCACCCAGTGACGTTGAACGGCAAACTCCCTGTCCTCAACATCTCTGGGGCCGCGATAAGGCGACTCGGACGCGCAGGCGCAAACTGTATGGAGATCGCATCGTCGGCGCAATCCGCTCCTAAATCTCGAACAAGGATTCCAGTAAGCCTGGAACACTGGCGCGGAGCTTGAACAGGCTGCCGGTCAGAGGGTAGCGCTCCATCATCACGGCACTCGCGCCATCGGTTGCGGTGGTGACATAGACATCGCGCAGTTCGTCGCCGCCGAAGCACAGAGCGGTGACATTGTATGCGGCAACTTCGGCGCGCTGGAGCACGTCTCCGGACTCAGTCAGGCAAATGAGCGCCGCGCCATTCCACTGGGCGCACCAGATGTTCCCGCCGGAATCGACCGCCACGCCATCCGGCATGCCATCTTCCTCTCCGAAGTGCCGCAGAATCCGCCGGCCGCGCGGCAGCAGGCTTCCGCCGTCGATTTCATATGCGAAGGTCATGCGGCCGGCGCTGTCATTGAAGTAAAGTGTGCGCCCATCGCGCGAAAATGCGGGTCCATTGGCGATCGCAAAGCCCGCATCGGCCAGCGCCCATGTCTTGCGGTCCTTCACGCACCACAGCGCGCCGCGCGGTTCTTGTTCTTTCGCATGCGACGTTCCCACCCACAACCTACCCCAGCGGTCCGCCTTGATGTCGTTGTAGATGATCGCGTCGCGGCCTGCTTCGGGATCGCAGAAACTTTCCAGTTCGATCGCATCGAGATGCAGAAGCGAAAGGCCCTGACGATGGGCGATGATCAGGCGTTTTGGATCGGTTGTTGCCGCGATCGAGCCGATGGGCGGCTGAAGCGGCAGTCCATGGCGCGCCGTTTTGTCTGCCGTGAGGTCATGTACGAAAAGCGCTGGATCGAGCAAGTCCACCCACATGAGCTTGCGGCTTGCCGCATGCCAAATGATCGACTCGCCCAGGCGGTGGTGCGATCTGATCCAGAGTTCCGCGACTTTCATAACGCCATCAAAGGCTGCCGCACCCCACATTGCAAGAGCGCAGCTTTCGCCATAGCCTGACACTATGAACGATACGCCCAATCGCTGGAAGAGATTTGCCGACTGGGACGGGCGGCCGCTTCGCCTCGACACGTTCGCGGTGGAGGATTGGAAGAACGGCTTCGCGGCTTTCACCTCTCCGGCGGACCCCAAGCCGGGACTCGAAATGAAGTCTGGCCGGATTGCCAGTCTCGACGGCGTGCTCGAGCATGACTTCGACATGATCGACCGCTTCATCGCCACTTACCATCTCGATCCGCAAGTGGCGCGGGAGGCCATGGCGATGGAGTCTGGCGAACTTGCGCGTATGCTGGTCGACATGCATGTGCCGCGCGAGAAACTCACGCGCCTCGCCCACGGACTGACGCCCGCCAAGCTCGCCGATGTCGTCTCGCGGCTGAGCGCGCTTGAAATCGCCTTTGCCTATTCCAAGATGCGCGCCCGCAAGACGCCCGGCAATCAGGGCCATGTCACCAATGCCAAGGACGATCCGTTGCAACTGGCCGCCGACGCGGCAACTGCCGTGGCGCTGGGCTTCGATGAAGTCGAGACCACAATGCGCGTGGCGCGCAATGCCTGGTCGAACGCGGTGGCCTGCGCCGTGGGCGCAGCCGTTGGCCGCTGGGGCACGCTCTTTCAATGCTCCAGCGAGGAAGCGGAGGAACTGCAGATCGGCATGGCCGGTTTCACCTCCTATGCCGAAACCGTTTCCGTCTATGGCACGGAAAAATCTTTTGTCGATGGCGACGACACGCCCTGGTCCAAGGCGTTTCTCGCGGCGGCCTATGCCTCGCGCGGTATCAAGATGCGCTGCACGAGCGGCGCGGGCTCCGAGCTTCTCATGGGCCATCACGAGTCGAAGTCGCTGCTCTATCTCGAAGCCCGCTGCCTCTGCATGCAGCGCGGCATGGGCGTTCAGGGCACGCAGAACGGCGGCATCGATGGCGCGCCCGTTACCGCCACCGTTCCCGGCGGCATGCGCGAATTGATGGCGGAGAATCTCTTGGCTGTCTGGCTCGATCTCGAATGCGCCTCCGGCAACGACGCGCGGCCCACCGAATCGGAAATCCGCGCCGGTGCGAAGATCCTGCCCTATCTCATCAGCGGCTCCGATCTCATCTGCTCGGGCATGGGTTCGATCCTCGCCTACGACAACTCGTTCAATCCCTCGCTCATCAATGGCGAAGAGCTCGAAGACTATCTGGTGCTGCAGCGCGACTTCGAGGCCGATGGCGGACTGACTCCGGTCACGGAAGGCCAAGCGCTGGATGTGCGCCGCCGCGCCGTCGATGCGCTTGCCGCCGTCTACAACGAGTTGGGATTGTCGACGGCAACCGAGGCGATGAAAGCCAGCGTTATCGTCGCGTCCGGCTCAGATGACACAGCGAGCTACTCGCCCCGCGAAGTATCCGCCATCAGCGAAGCGATCAAAGCTCGCGGCATCACGGTCATCGACGTCATCAAGGCGCTGGCCCAACGCGGCTTTCGCGAGGAAGCGGAAAATCTGCTCAATGTGGTGAAGCTCCGCGTGTCGGGAGATTATCTGCAAACCTCCGCGGTGGTCCGCAATGGCAAAGTCCTAAGCGCCGTCAACGATCCCAACGACTATGCCGGTCCCGGATCGGGTTATCGGCTTTCTAGCGGCCGCCGCCGCGAAGTCATGGGCATCCGCGATGTGCTGGACCAGAAAGAAGTGCTGCGCTCCGAGGCACAGCATGCGCGCGCCGAAGCCCGGAACATCCAGTATCGCGATCTTGGCGAGGCGCACGCCGGTGCCGATAGAAACGACGTGGTGATCGGCATCAGCCCGGCTTTTGGCCTCAAGCTGTTCCAAACCACCGGCGGCCATCCTCTATCCGATGTTTTGAAAGTCATGATGGACGCAATCCGCAAGAGCGGGCTCACTCCACGGATCGTGCGCTTCATGCACACGGCGGACACGTCGTTCCT
>JAAURV010000339.1 GCA_012032065.1 Hyphomicrobiales bacterium | reverse complement strand
TCCCTCGGTCTTGCGGTAGGCGCTGATGCTTCGGAACTGGAACGCGCCGAAGTCATTTTCGACCGTGACGGCCGCCCCCCCGGTCTCGATGTCAGCCAGCATTTCGAAGTTGGTATTGGTATTGTATTTGCCGGGGAACGGATCACCCAGTCCGGTCGCGAAGATCTGCGGGACATTGAAGTTGCGGGTTCCCGGCGGGTTTTGCCCGTTGATGCCGCTGCCCTTGTTGTGTGAATAGTCACCTGAAAACCTTGATGAAGCCATCAGGCAGATTCATGACGATCTTGCCACGGATGCCGAAGTTCCGGTCACCCGGCGTTCCTTGCCGTGGCGGATGTTGGTGCCCCAGCCGTCGGCCTGGTGCTTGTAGAGGACGGCAAGGCTGGCGCCGACAGCATGTATGGGCAGGACGGCGACGACACCTACCGCGCCGGCAGCACGGCCGATCTCGCAATCGAAACCAACGCCACGGCGGCTGGCGGCTTCGACCGGGTTCTTTCCGCCGTCAGCTTCACTCTCGGCGCGAATGTGGAGCGCCTTGTGCTTGAAGGAACAAACGCCATCAGCGGAACGGGGAGCGCGCTCGCCAATGCGATTGCGGGCAATAACGGCAACAACCTGATCAACGGAATGCTCGGCAGCGACTCGCTCTCAGGCGGGCTCGGCATCGACAACTTCTATTTCACCACCGCGCTCGGCCCAGCCAACATTGATCGCATCGCCGATTTCACGCCCGCCGACGACTTGATACGACTCGACGACGCGGTGTTCACCGGCATGTCGCTTGGCTATTTGCGCGCCGCTGCATTCCATGTCGGAACCGCGTCGGCCGATGCCAGCGACCGCATCATCTACGACAGCGCCACTGGCATGGTGTATTTCGACGCGGATGGGCTTGGCGGCGCTGCGCAAACCGCGTTCGCCAAGCTCTCGGCGGGCCTCGCGCTCACAACCGCGGATTTTTACGTTTTCTGATTCCCCTGGGGCATAGGCCTCAATGGCCTACGCCTTCTCATCATCAGTGGCGTCGAGGTACTCGTCGAGGTGGTCCATGTTTTCAAAGCGCATCCAGCCTTCTTCGGTTTCGGCCTCGACCGTGCCGTCCGACAAAATGCGGGCCGGGCGGCCGCGTATGGTTTTCTCCTCGACGACGTAGAGCGTGTCGTCGCCGGCGCCCTCTTCTTCCGGAGCCTCTTTGACATCCGCGGGCTTGACGGCCGGCGGCGGTTCCTCTGGCTTCTTCTCGCCGCCCAGCGCGACCGCGATGTCGTCCTTCGCCTTCTCGAGGGCTGCCACGGTTTCGCTGACACTGGACTTGGCGGCCTCGGCCGTCTTATTCACTTCGGCGGAAGCCTTTTCGGCAACAGACTCCACCGCAGCAGCGGCCGTGGCCGCCACGGCGCCGCCGGCCGCGGCAGCGGATGGCGTGTGGTGATGGAGGTGATCGTCATGCGGCTGGGCCAGCACCGCATCGAGGGCATTGATGACGCCGCCAAGGCCTGCCGCAATCGCGCCGCCGACGATACCGATCGCCGCGACTTCCAGAGTCAGACCATAGACCTGCATCAAACCGGGCTGGGTCATGACCATGATGGCCAGCGCCACGCCAACCGCCGCGAACATTACGCCCAACACCCACATCAATTTGGCCATGCTTCCCCCTTCGTGCCGAATCGTCCCGGCCACCGGTCGCTTGCCCCTCTGGTAGCCATGATTGCCATGTTCCGAAAGGATTTTCTACCGCGACTGGCGTCAGTCCTCAACTACGATCCTGGGGGCGGGCCTTCCGAGTTGCCCCCCTTCCAAACCCACCCAGACTTGCCGGGCGATATCGCGATAGACCGCCGTATGGAGCGAGTCCGGCATGTACTCCAGCACCGGTTCGCCCCGGTCCGAGCGCACGCGGACTTCGGTATCGAGCGGAATTTCGCCGAGAAACGGCACGCCAAGCCGCTCCGCTTCCGCGCGAGCGCCGCCATGGCCGAAGATTTCATGCCGCGTCCCGCATTTCGCGCACACGAAATAGCTCATGTTCTCGACAATACCGGCCACCGGCACATTCACCTTGCGGAACATGTTGAGGCCTTTGCGCGCGTCGATCAGGGCCAGGTCTTGCGGCGTCGACACGATGACCGCGGCGGAGAGCGGGGTTTGCTGGGCCAACGTCAACTGCGCATCGCCAGTGCCTGGCGGCAAGTCCATCACCATGACATCGGCCTCGCTCCACTCCACTTCGCGGAGTAGCTGCGTCAAAGCCGACATCACCATTGGCCCACGCCAGATCATCGGCGTTCCCTCGTCGATCAGAAAACCGATCGACGCCACCTCCACACCGAAACGCGCCAGCGGCTTCATGCGTTTGCCTGGCGCGTCGGAGGCTTCGGGCTTGCCGGCGAGGCCGAAGAGTTTGGGCATCGACGGGCCATAGACATCGGCATCGAGCACGGCCACGCGCAAACCCAGCGTCTTGAAGGCCAACGCCAGATTGATGGCGGTCGTGGATTTACCGACGCCGCCCTTGCCCGAGGCGACCGCGACAAGATGTTTGATGCCCGGAACGCCGTTCCTGAGCTGACCGGCCGAACTGGCCTTGGGGCCGGGCGTTCGCGATGCGGCGCGCTCGGCGGTCAGCGCCACGATGGCGCGGGTGACGCCTGGAATTCCGGCAACCGCCTTCTCCGCCGCGATGCGAAGCTGCTCCATGGACTTCATGTGCGCCGGTTCGGCGTTGAGCGCGAACATCACTTGCCCGCCATCGATGGCGACTTCCGAGACGAGTCCCGCTGACACGATGTTGCCGCGCCCGTCCGGCGCAGCGATGCGTCTCAGTTCCGAGAGGACCCGTTCCTTGTCGATTTCAGCCATGCCGCTCGTCTTTCGCGGGCGGACCATAGCGGCTGGGGTTTAAGGGTCAACCCTCACTCGGTGGCGGAGTAGGCCTGACCGACGCGATGCGCCTGCGCACCCACCCGCCACTTGAGGCGGCTTCCATCGAATACAACAAAACGCTCGTTTTGAAGCGTCGTCAGCAACCGGTGCGCCGTCGAGGTGGGAAGCCCCACCATCCGCGCGATGGCGCTGAGCGAAAGGCCTTCGCCATGATGGCCAAGCGCCAACATGATCTTGAGGGCGCGGTTCAGGGATTGCACCTGCCCCGACGCGCGAAGGTCGTTCTTACTTTGAACCCGCCATTCGTCGGGGGCCGGACTTTGCTGGGCGAAAGAATTTTCCATCGCACCGGTCAACGCCTACGTGCCGGATTCGGATCACAACCTTACAGCAATTTCACGTCGAAGGTCCGGCAAAACGTCTTCCTCGAACCACGGATTCTTCTTGAGCCACGCATTGTTGCGCCATGAGGGGTGCGGAAGTGCATAAACTTTGGGCGAGCCGCCGCCCACTGCCGCCAATTGGCCACAGTCTCCCGCACGCTGCCCGGCGCCGA
>JAAURV010000338.1 GCA_012032065.1 Hyphomicrobiales bacterium | reverse complement strand
GAAATGCGTGAATCCAGCTAGCGCAACGGGCGCTCAAGTGCGTAGCGGTTGAGTGCGGAAAGTTGCGCTAAATTATTGATTTTCGAGCACCTTATCGGCGATCAGTTGATTCCAACTGATCGCCGGGTGCTCTAGCGGTTTTCGCCGGAGCGGCGATTGGAGGGTAGAGCGCTAGATCCAATCATCCCGCTCGACATCCAAAGGCATATCCGCGGGTGCGCGGTGCAGGAAAGCATCGGAATGAACCACCGTTCGCCCTTCTTTGACCAGCACTACGGAATACATCGGCGGCTCGTTGCTGTAGACGGTCGGCACAGACTCCCGCACAAGCGGCAACTGATGATTGACGCCCGGGATCGCGGAGAACGGAATGCCGTTCCAGATGCCGCTCATGGTGCGGTGGGCGTGGCCGAAGAACAGGTGGCGCACGTCGCTGTCCTTCAGCAAGTTCTCGAAATCCTGGGCGTCTTCCAGCTTGATCAGGTCCATCAGCGGATGGCCGATGTCGAAAGGCGGATGATGCATGAACAGGAACACGGGTTTTCCCGCCGCTTCCGACAGGCGTGCCTTGAGCCATTGCTTGCGCGGCGTGTCGTAGAGTCCGGCGGATGAAGGCTCTCCCTTCAGCGTATCCAGAAACAGAAAGTGGTTGCCGTTCAGCAAAAGGCCGCTCTGCACATAACCGTTCCGGTCGGCGCCGCCGAAGACTGCCAGATAATTGCCGCGGTCATCGTGGTTGCCGATCATGAGATGCGCCGGGATGGGAAAGCGCGCAAGCCGGTCGCGCAGAAGCACATAGGCCTGGGGCGAGCCCATCTCGGTCAAATCGCCGGTTATGGCGCAGAAGGCCGCGTCGCCGTGATGTCTGGCGATGTCGTTGAGGCACGCATCGAACCGCTCGAACGGATCAAGTCCCCAAAGTAATTCGCCAGGGGGGACTAGATGCAAATCGGTGATATGGATGAACTTCATCCCAACTCACGCCATCCGGAAATTCTACGCCCACCCTTGCGCCAAAGGTGACGTATTGAACCCCGCGCGTCAAGACCAACGAAGTAATTTTTGATTGCGCACTTGCCCAAGTGCTGGAGTTTAGCCCGGCCAGGGCAGCGACCATGTCTTCACGTTGGTGAAGAACTTCATCGCCTCGAGCACGCCTTCCTTGATGCCGTTCCCCGAATCCTTGATGCCGCCGAATGGCGACATTTCAATGCGATAACCCGGCACTTCCCAGATATTGACGGTGCCCACTTCGAGGCCTTCGACGAAACGGGTGATGCGGTCGAGCCGGTTGGTGCATACGCCCGAGGAGAGTCCGAAGGGCGTCGAGTTTGAAATGCGGATCACTTCCGCGTCGTCGTTCGGCACCCGCACGACGGGTACGATCGGCCCGAATGTTTCCTCGAAGACAAGTTCGGACTCATGCGGGACGTGGTCCACCGTGATCGGCGGCAGCACGGCGCCTCGGCGGCCGGGATTGTAGAGAATCCGCGCGCCTTGCTCGGCCGCCTTGTGCACGCGCGCCTCGAAGAGCTTCGCGGCGTCCTCATTCACGACCGTGCCAAGATCGGTCTCCGGATTCATCGGATCGCCGAACCTGATCTTCTTCGCCTTTTCGAGAACCAGCGGCACGAAGCGGTCCGCAATCCGCTCTTGAACAAGAATGCGTTTTACCGCCGTGCAGCGCTGGCCGGAATTCTTCGTGGCGCCCGCAACGGCCAGCTCCGCTGCCTTGTCGAGATCGCTGTCCGAAAGATCGTCGAGCACGATGAGCGGGTCATTTCCGCCCAGCTCGAGTGCGGCGCGCTTGTAGCCCGCCTTGGCGGCGATCAGCTTGCCGACGCGCACGCCGCCGGTGAAGGTGATCACGGAGATGTTGCCGTTGGTCACCATTTCATCGCCAATGTCGGATGGCCAGCCGGTGACGACCTGGAACATTTCCGGCGGAAGTCCCGCCTCGTAAAGAATGTCGGCGAGCGCCAGCGCCGTGAGCGGCGTCAGTTCCGTTGGTTTGCAGACCACGCAATTATTGGTGGCAATCGCCGGCGCCACCTTGTGCGACACCATGTTGAGCGGATGGTTGAAGGGCGTGATGGCCGAGATGACCCCCACCGGCTCGCGTTTGGTGAAAATTTTTCGCGGCTTGCCCTGAGGCGTCAGATCGCAGGAGAAAATCTGCCCATCGTCGAGAATGGCGAGTTGGCCCGCAAGCGCAAAGACGTCATATGCGCGGCCACACTCGTAAGCCGAGTCTTTCTTCGAGAGTCCAAGTTCGAGCGTGATGAGATCGGAAAGCGTGTCTTTTCGTGCGCGAATAAGCTCCGCCGCGCGGAACAGAATTTGCTGACGCTCGTAGCGCGTGAGATTCGGTTTGAACTTGGCTGCGATTTCGAAAGCCTTCGCCGCATGCTCGGCGCGGCCCGCGGGAACGAAGCCGATCACTTCGTTCGTATACGGATAATGCACCGGCACCGCCCCATCGGCAGTCACCTTCTTGCCGCCGATCCGCATCGACTCCGCGATGGGTTGCCGCTTCGTTGCCGCCACATTCATGTCAGGCTCCCACGATATGATTGCAGCCAATGCTGAAGGCGTCGAAGTTGCGAAGCGCCGGCGGCAAATCATGCAGCTTGCGATTGACGATGACCGGCACCTCCTGCTCGCTCAAGCCCCCGTGCGAGCGCAGCGGCTCCCTGAGGCCGGAAAGATCATGCTTGCCGCGGCTGGTGCCGATGACTTTCGATGCCGTGGGGCCGCCAGAAATCACCACGATATCGCCCATCCGGTCTTGCGGCAGTTCGAAGCGCGCGCACGCCTCTTCTTTCCCGAGCACCATGTCGATGCCGGATTGTTCCGAAATGATCTTCATGACCTCGGCACGGTCGCGGCCATGGACATAGACTGTCGCGAATGATCCGAGCGCGCCGTGATGAACGACATAAGGATCGGTGATCGGCAGAATGACTTTCGTCTCCCCTGGGTCGAATGTCTTGTCGAGCACATCCTGCAGATAGATCACATCCGGTTCGCCGCCCGGCAGGTGCTTGTCCTTCATGCCATGATCCGCGACGATCACGACGCTTGCTCCAGCCTTGTCGAGTTCGCCCAAATAGCGGTCCATCATGGCGTAGAAACCGTTTGCTCCCGCCGAGCCTGGCGCGAACTTGTGCTGCACATAGTCGGTGGTTGAAAGATACATAAGGTCCGGCTTGAACGAGGACAGCAGCTTGACCCCTGCCGCGAAGACAAACTCCGAAAGCTCCGCCGAATAGACATCGGGCACCGGCAGCCCGGTCAAGCGGCAAACGTCTTCAATGCCATTTTCCCGAAGCGTTGCCTTGTTCGCCTTCTCCGAAGAAAAGCAGATCGCGGCGCCATCGAACGCCAAACCCTTTCCGAGCAGAAGCCGCAGCTTGTCCTTGGCGGTCACCACCGCCAGGCGCGCGCCTTCCCGGGCGAA